>JAJFFA010000477.1 GCA_021776885.1 Planctomycetota bacterium | reverse complement strand
GCGGCGGGGACCGGCTCGAGCACCAGCCTCAGGTCAGCGTCCGATCGGTCCGCGAGGGGCAGCTTCGCGCTGCGGTAGCCGCCGAGGGAGCCCACGAGCTCGAGGCCGGGGAGCGACGCCAGGTCCTCGATCACGAACTGGCCCTGCGCATCGGAGCGCACTTCCCAGGTGCGGTTGTCCGTGCGGTCGAGGGGCAAGGGGAACTGGGTCGGCGGCTCCAGCCCCGGGTCGATCGAGAGCCTGGCTTCGGGCAGCGGCTGCCCCTGGGGGTCGCTGACGTGGCCGGCGATACGCAGTCGGCGGGCGACGACCAGCAGCGCTTCGTAGTCCGCGTCCTCCGGGCGCACCACCGCGTTGCGTGCGCTGGTCCACTCGTCGCTGTGCACGATCAGGTCGGCCCCGGCGTCCGGCAGGCGCACCTCGAAGTGGCCCTCGCTGTCGCTGATGGCGAGGACGCCCCGGCCCTCCTCGCCGCGCTCGACCACGGGCACACCGACCACCGCGGCGCCCCACAGGTCGAGCACTCGCCCGCGGACGGCGAAGCTACCCGCCTGGAGCTCGTCCAGCGGCTCGAGGGCCTCGAGCGGCGCGGGCGCCGGCGCGCTGCCGCTCGCCTCGCGGGTGCTCTGGTCGGCGACGTCGTCCAGAAGCGCGGTGGGGGGCTCGGCCCGCGCCCCGACGGCCTGCTGCTGCGGCGCCGGGTCGGTGGCGCTGGTGTCGCCGCCGCGGGGCCACACGAAATAGAGTCCGGCGGCGCACACGAGGGCGGCGGCCGCGACCTGGGTTTGCGTACTCACGAGGAGGGCTCCGATGGGAAGCAGGGCGGGACTCGAGGGGGGCAGAGCGAAGGGCACCAGGGCCTCGAGCCAGGTCGGGCCGCCGCGGCGGCCGTCGCTCGACTCGGCCAGCCGCGTGCGCAGCTGGGCCAGCCCGCGCTCGAGCCGGGTACGCACGGTCTTCACCGGCGTCGAGCTGCGCTTGGCGATCTCGCGCGGCGGCAGCCCGTCGAGGAAGCGCGCCACGAGGGTCGAGCGGTAGGGCTCGTCGAGGGTCTCGACGGCAGAGAGCACCGCGCGCTGGACGGAGAGCCGCGCGGCCACGTCCGCGGCGGGGGGCACGCGCTCCGGACGCGCCGCGGCTTCTTCGTGGCCGGAGCGCGAGCGCGTGCGGCGCTCGCCCTCGCGCACGAAGTTGCGCAGCACGTGGCCCAGCCAGCGCCGCGGAGGGCGGCCCTCAGCGTCCTGGGGCGCGTGGCGCAGGGCGGCCAGCCAGGTCTCCTGCGCGGCATCGTCGGCGCGCTGCGGGTCGCGCACCAGGCGCCGCGCCAGGGCCGAGAGCCAGGCGCAGTCCTCGAGCACGATCTCGGGCAAGAGGGCGTCGGAGTGGGCGGGATCGGGCGGGGGCATGGTGCTGACCCCATGATGCACGGCCGTCAAGAATGACCTCGGCGAAGCCGAGAAATGGGCGTCTCTTGCCGCCGGCCGCCCCAGCTGCGTCTCACTCGACGTTGCGGGTCCGCACCGAGGTGGCCCAGATGCGGGCCGAGGCGCGCCGTGCGCGCAGCGAGCCTGGACGGCGTGGAGGGCGCCGCGGCGGGCTCGCCCGGTTCCCAGAGCCGGCAATGGTTCCCCGCCAGGGCCGCGGCCAGGGGGCGGTTGCGTCCGACCCACTTGCGCAGCTCGGCCACGGCGCCGGTCCCGTAGGCGTCGACTACGGGCCCGGGTAGCTCGCGGGCGACGAGCCAGGCCCGGGTACGCGATGACATGTGAAGAGGCGAAGGCGCTGGCGAACTTCTGGTCCACCCGACTAGCGTTGGATGTGTTTGATCGCGTCGGAGATCTCGCACAGATTGCCGATCGTTTCGTCGAGGCCGAAGACCAACGCGGAGATCTCGAGGTCCCGACCGATATCGTCGGTGCGCTCGAGATCGGCCTTGACCGCGTCGCGCGTGTGCCGCAGGCACTGTTCGAGCTCAGCCCGCGCGGCGTCCGAGACGACCTCGAGCTGAGCGATCGACTCGAGGCTGGAGCCTGCACGCTTGCGCAGCTCCTTTACGGCATCACTTGTTTCGTCGAGCATCGAGAGTTGATCGCCGTCTTGCTGTTCGCCGATGCGGTCGAGGATGATGAGCGCATGCCACAAACGATCGAGGCGATCGACGAGCTCTCGATAGTTCTCGCCGCCGTCCTTGCTTCCCACGCTGATCGAGGCCGCGGCGTTGCGCGCTCGGCTCATCTCCACAGAGAAGCGGCGGTGCAGCTCCGTGGGGTCGCGCCGGCCCTCGCTGGCAACGGTATCGACGGTGTACTCGAGCAGGTCACGGCAGTGCTCGAGGGCGGTGCGGACGGCACGCCGTACGTTCGACTGGGCGCTCTCGGGCCAGACGCAGAACCCGACGAGCATCCCGATCGTAGCGCCGATCGCGATCGCGATTCCGCGGTCCTGCGCGACCTCCCAGCGGTTCTCTTCCGAGCCTAGCGCGAGTGCGCACGCTGCGACGATGCCGTAGCTCCAAGCTGAGCGGTAGGCCGAGACCGCAGCCATGATCGCGAGCACGATCGAGAGCGGAATCCAGGCCGGAGCTCCCGCAAAGATCGCCATCACGGCGATCCCCGAGAAGGTCCCCAGCACGGTGGCCAGGATACGCGCACGCGCTTGGTTGAGCGTCTGGTCGCTGGTGTCGTCGATCACGAGAGCAGCGGAGATGACCGCGAGGAAGCTCTCGCCGGCGCCCCAATGGCGCTCCGCGGCGTAGGCCAGGGCACCGGCGAGAGCCGTTTGGAGCGCGCGGCGCAGGCTGTCGCGGCGCGCTCCGGTCGAAACGCTCATGAGCCTCCTCGAAGGGAGCCGAGTCTCACGAGCCGGACGCTTCGGCTTGCGCCTTCCAGC
>JAJFFA010000476.1 GCA_021776885.1 Planctomycetota bacterium | reverse complement strand
GCTTCGCCGAGCTGGACGCGCGGGTGCCGCGCGCGGACCAGCCGCGGCTCTTCGCAGACCTGCCCTCCCCGGAGGAGGAGCGCGTGCCGGCCTACTCGACCGGCCTCGATCCCTTCCCCCTGGACGGAGCGCGCAGCGCCGCCCTCCTGGCCACGGTGCGCACCGGCGCCCGCTTCGACCCCCTGGCCAACCCGGCCACCTCGCCCTGGTCCGGTGGGTCACGTCCCGTGGGGACACCACGCCTCGACTCGTGGCGCGAGTTCGCCTCCCTGCGCCTCGCCGGGGACGGCGCACGTGGCGCGAGCAACGCGTCTCACGACCCGCTGATCAGCCCGGATGCAGGCGCAGGGGCCCCTTCTGACCTAGGGCCCGACCCCGAGGCCGCTGCGGGCCATGCCGCGGACCCCGCGACCCGCTCCGCCGACCCCGGTCCGCTCTTCCGTTCTCCCTTCGTCGACTGACCTTCCGAAGTCGATCGTCCGCTCCCCCCCAGCCAGCCTTGTACGGATGCGCCTGAAACGCCTCGAGCTCTTCGGTTTCAAGTCGTTCGCCGACCGCACGCTCCTCGACTTCACAGGCACGGGCCTGACGGGCATCGTCGGGCCGAACGGCTGCGGCAAGAGCAACGTCGTCGACTGTGTGCGCTGGGCGCTGGGCGAGACGCGTCCCACGTCGATGCGCGGTTCGGGGATGACCGACGTCATCTTCAAGGGCTCCGTCAGCCGCCCGCCGATGTCGGTCGCCGAGGTGACCATCGTCCTGGCCAACGAAGAGGGCGTGCTCGAGGGCCGTGGGGCCGAGGTCGCGGTCACGCGCCGGCTCTACAAGAGCGGCGAGGGCGAGTACCTGATCGACGGCGAGCGCGTGCGCCTCAAGGACGTCAAGGACATGCTCTTCGACACGGGCCTGGGTAGCCGCGGCTACTCGGTGCTCGAGCAGGGCAAGATCGACGCGGTCCTGTCCGCCAACCCCGTCCAGCGCCGCGCGATCTTCGAGGAGGCCGCGGGCATCAGCCGCTACCGCCAGCGCCGCCACGAGGCCGAACTCAAGCTCAAGCGCGTCGACCAGGACACGCGGCGCCTCGAGGACGTGATGGGGGAGCTGCGCACGCGCGTGCGCTCGCTCAAGATCCAGGCCGGCAAGGCCGAGCGCTACATCGAGGCGCGCGGGGAGTGGACGACCAGCCGCCGCGTCTTCCTGCAGCACCGCTTCGACGAGCTCGAGCGCGACCTGGCCGGGGTGGGGCCGGAGATCGAGTCCCTGGGGCGCGAGCAGGAGGCCCTGCGCGAGGAGCGCGCCGAGCTCGAGGCCGAGGCCAGTGCGCGCGAGAAGGAGCGCGCCGGCCTGGTCGCCGAGCTCGACCAGCGCTCGGATGAGAGCGCCGAGCTGGCGGGGGAGCTGCGCGCCATGGACGAGCGCCAGAACCAGCTGGGACTGCGGGTCGCCGCCCAGGAAGCCTCCGCTCGGGAGGAAGACGAGCGCGCCGACGCCCTGGGCGTCGAGCTCGAGACGCGCAGTACGGACCTCGAGAGCATGGGCGGCCGGCTCGACGAGCTGGCCAGCGCCGAGACCCAGGCCCAGGCCCAGGCGGGCGGCCTGGCCGAGCGCCTGCGCGACCTCTCGCGCGGCTACCGCGAGGTGCGCCGGGGCGTGGAGGAGCAGAACGAGCGCGTGCTCGAGCGCCTGCACGAGCGCACCGCGGCCCAGAACCGCGTGCGTCACCTGGAGGAGTCCCTGCCGACGGCCCGCGAGCGGCTCGAGCGCCTCGACGAGCGCGCCGGGGCGATGAGCGAGACGATCTCCGGGGTCAAGGCTGATTCAAGCGCGACGCGCGAGGCCTGGCTCGCCGCGCGCAGTGCCCTCGAGACGGCGGAGGCGCGGCGCGGCGCCGTGGCCGAGGAGCTGTCGGGGCTGGGTACGGAGCTCGAGACGCGCCGCGCGCGGGCCTCGGAGCTCTTGCTCGAGCGCACCTCCCTCGAGGCGCGCATCGGCTCGCTGCTCGACCGCGACGCGGAGCTGCGTGGACTCGCTGAGGGCTCGCGCCTGGTCCTCGACCACGTCGACCCGAGCCCGGCCCCCGAGCCGGAGCCCACGGACGAGGAGGACGACGTCCCCGCGGGCGAGCTGGGCGCCTACGGCGGGATCCTCGAGTACGGCGGGATCGCCGCGCCGCTCTCGGCTCCGCTGGGCGCGGAGGAAGCCCCCGTCTTCGAAGAGGCCCCGGCCTTTCCCTGCCATGCCGAGGAGCTCCTGGGCGTGGTGGCCGACCACCTGAACACGGACACGCGCCTGGCGCGTGCCCTCGATACCGTGCTCGCGGAACGCGCCCTGGGCCTGGTGGCCCGGGACGGCAAGGTCGCACGCCGCATCGCCCGCTGGCTCGCGGCGGGGGGAGCGACCGCCGAAGGCGCCGGCGCCGAAGCGTCGGCCGAGCCCGGCGCGACGTCGGCCCCCGGTTGCCAGGCGGGTCTGGTGGTGCCTGGCGGACTGGCGCGGGTCGAGCTGGACAAGGCCGCGCCGCCCTTGCCCGAGGCCGCCGAGGGCCCGGACAGCGGGCGCGGCATCGAAGGCCGCCTGTTCGACGTGGTACGCGTCGAAGCCGCGGCCCTGCCCCTGGCGGCGGTGCTGCTGGGGCGGGTGGCCGTGGCCAGCGACCTGGAGCGCGCCGTGGCCTTCGTCGAGCGCCACCCGACCTGGCGCGCGGTCACCCCCGCGGGCGAGCTGGTCGACGCCGCGGGGCTGGTGGGCGGACGACGTGAGCTGGCGGCCGGGGCCGTCGGGCGGCGGGCCGAGGCCGGCGAGCTCTCGGCCCGTGTCGGCGAGCTGTCGGCCGACTTGGCCCGGCGCGAAGCGGACCTCGAGCGCGACGAGGCGCGTCGCGCCGCCCTGCGCGTCGAGGTGTCCCAGGCCGAGGCCGAGCGCGAGGCGCGCGCCGCAGCTCAGGCCGAGGCGCGGGTGGCCAGCGAGACGGCCGAGGCGCGGCTGGCGGACTTCCTGGCCTCGCAGCGCGAGCAGGTCGTCGAGCGCGAGGCCGTGGCCGAGGAGGTCGCGCGGCACGAGGCGGAGCTGGACGAGGCCCACGCCGGCCGGGCCGCCGCCGAGGAGGCCTTCCAGAACGACAACACGCGCCTCGAGGAGCTCGAGGAGAATCGCCAGCGGGTCGAGGAGGAGCGTGAGGCTCTGGCGCGCGACGAGGGCCGGGCCCAGGTCGAGCGCACGCGCCTCTCGGGCGAGCTCTCGGGCCTGCGCGGACGTCGCGAGGACCTCGCGCGGCGCGTCAACGAGATGCGCAACGAGATCGAGCGCTGCCGCACGCGCTCGGCCGACTTCCGCGCCCGAGCGGGCGAGGGCAGCGAGGAGATCGAGCGCTTGGCCGCGGGCCGCGTGTCGCTGCTGGAGCAGAAGTCGACCTTGGCCGAGCGCATCGAGGAGCTGCGCGCGCTGGAGCGCGCGGGCAGCGAGCGGGTCGAGGAGGCGCGCGGAAAGGCGGAGCGCCTGCAGCGTGAGCTCGATGCGCGGGGTGAGCGCCTGGGTGAGCGGCGCCTCGCCGCGCAACGCTTCGAGCTGGCGCGGGAAGAGCTCCTGCGTCGAGCCCAGGAAGAGCTCGAGCTGGACGCCCTCAGCCTGGCCCAGGACTTCGAGGCCGATCCGGCCATGGCCGAGGCCGGCGCCCTCGAGGCCCTCGAGCGACGCGTGCTCGAACTGAAGGCTCAGCTCGACAAGCTCGGCCCGGTCAACATGGACGCAGTCGAGGAGCTGGACGAGGTCGGCGGTCGGCTCGAGTTCCTCGAGGCCCAGTCCGGCGACCTGGCCAAATCACGCAAGGCCCTGGCCGACACGATCCAGAAGATCGACGAGGAGAGCCGACGCCTGTTCCTCGAGACGTTCGAGGAGGTGCGTGAGAACTTCAAGCGCATCTTCCGCCAGCTCTTCGGCGGTGGTCGCGCCGACGTGGCCCTGGCCGAGGATGTCGACGTGCTCGAGGCCGGGATCGAGATCGTGGCCCGTCCGCCGGGTCGCGAGCTGCTCTCGATCGCCTTGCTGTCCGGCGGGCAGCGCAGCATGACCGCGCTGGCGCTGCTGTTCGCGGTCTTCGAGGCGCGCCCCAGCCCCTTCTGCGTGCTGGACGAGGTCGACGCCGCCCTCGACGACGCCAACATCGACCGCTTCCTGG
>JAJFFA010000475.1 GCA_021776885.1 Planctomycetota bacterium | reverse complement strand
GAGCGTTTCGAGGGCGGCCCGCTGGCGGAGCGCGCGAACGCCCTGCTCGGGCGCGAGGCGCGGGCGCCGTACACCATGCCCCGCGTCGGCTAGGTTGCGTATGGCACTCCCCCTGCACGAGAGGCCTGCCGTCCTCTGGCTCTGGGAGCGAGCGGGCGGGTCCGAATCCTTGTCGGGTGCATCGTCGGACGGGCGCAAACTTCTTGATTGCGGCATAGGTGTTTTCAGGAGATCGTTCGTTACGTTTCGCCGCTCGCTACGAGGTAGTGGCATGCAGCAGATGTGCTTCGAGCAACTGCGCTGGGGAGGGCAACGACGTGGGGCTGGGCGGAAGAAGTCTGGCCGGCCCGGGTTGCCGCATGTGGGAGCGGCACGCGACCCCGCCCCCAGATCCGGAGCCACCCGAGCGTCTTGGAGGACCAGCGGCGGGCCAGGGCACAGCCTGCTCGGCAACGAGCGCCTGGGTGGCCTGAGGTGGCTCGCTAGCGCTGGCCCAGCGACGTTCGGGTCATAGCGACCCGAGCTGCTCTTCCAGGGTCGCCAGCCCGAGGGGCAGCTCGCGCTCGAAGTCGCTCCAGCGGCACTCGATCGACACCCGGCCGGTGTACTCGATCGCCGCCAGGGCGCGCAGGTAGGGCCGGAAGTCGTCGCCGTCCTGGCCCGGTGCTGTGCGCTTCGCCTTCTCGGCGATGTGCACGTGGTGCACCCACTCGCCGGCCGCGCGGAGGGACTCGGCGCCCTCGTCCTCGCGCAGCATGTGGAAGATGTCCGCGGTCAGGCGCACGTTCTCGTGCTGGACGGCGGCCTCGATGCGCGCGGCGTCCTCGACGCGGTTCAGGAAGTTGGTCTCGCTCTGCTGCAGCGCCTCGACCGAGACGGTCACGCCATGGGCGCGCGCCAGGGGGCCGAGGCGCGCCAGGACGGCCGCGAACTGCAGCTCGGCGTCGCGCAGGGGAAAGCCCTCCGGGATCGAGCGCGAGGCACTGGAGCCGAAGGTGATCGTGTCGATCCCGACCTCGGCGGCACGGCGGAAGGCCACCTCGGCGTAGGCGCAGAGGGCGTCGGGGTCCGTCTTGGGGCCGGTGCTGGGCAGGCTGCCGGGGAGGAAGCTGTTGGCGGCGCGCGGCGGGACGCTCGAGGCCAGGAGCGCGGCGCGCTTGGGCGCGAACTCCGCCTCGCTCGCGGCGGGGACGAGCCAGCCGGCGCAGGAGACCTCGAGGTAGGCGGCGCCGGCCGCCCGGGCCAGCTGCGCCCGCTCGGGACCGCTGCAGACGCCGAGGGTCGGCCGCGCGTCGCGCGGCGTCGCAGCCAGTGGAACGCCGGCCCGGGCCCAGGGCTCGAGCGCGGCGTAGACCCCAGCTCCCAGGCTGGCGCGAAGAACGGAACGGCGGTCGCAGGTCGGCATGTTGCCGACGAGTCTACGTCAGGGACGGACCTCGTTCACCTCGCCCGGGATCAGCGCCAAGGGGACCCGGCGCACCTCGACCTCGGCGCGGTAGAGCACCAGGGTGTGGGCGTCGTCCGTCAGCGTCCAGACCTCCGAGGCGCCGTCCACCAGGGGCTCGCGGTCGGTGGTACGACGCCCCCCCACCTGGAAGACGTTGATCGGCAGGCCCGCGCCGTTCGCGTCGACCACCTCGGCCATGTCGGCCTCGGCCGGGTCGCTCAGCACGACGCGCACCTGCACCCGCAGGGGCACCACGAGCTCGAGTTGCTCGACATCGCCGAGCTCGTCCAGCCCACGCTCGAGGCCGCGCCCGGGTTCGAGCGGCACGATGCTGGCACCGTCGAGGCGCAGGTAGACCCGCGCCTTGGGCAGGCCCTCCAGGGCAAAGCGCCCCTCGCTGTCCGTCACGACCGAGGGCAGTCCGTGGTGCGAGGTGCTCACCGTGCGTCCGCTGTAGCGCAGGCGGAAGGCGTCCACCACCGGCGCCACCTCGACCCCCGCGACAGGCTTGCCGTCGCGCGAGATGACGCGACCCGCCACGCGCTCGTACTCGGGGCCCGGGTCGTGCTCGATGACCAGGTCGTGGGTCCCGGCAGCGACGACCAGGTCCTCGTCGAAGGCCAGGGTCGCGGGGTTCATCGAGGCCAGGATGTAGTCCCGCTCGAGCAGCCCGTGGAGCTCGAAGGCACCGCGTTCGTCCGTCTCCTCGTAGCTCCAGCGCGCTCCGGAGTTGCCGGCGAGCTCGTTCTCGAGGATCTCCGGTCCGTTGTCGCCCAGGCCGAAGAGCGTCATGTCGTCGAGCCAGACGCGCAGCCCGGCCATGGGCTTGCCGGCGCGGTCGACGAAGCGGCCCGAGATCGAGAGCGGTGGCCCGCCCAGGCGCAGGACGATCGACGTCGGGAACAGGGGCGCCCCGCTCGCGTCTTCCGCGATGTCGAGGCGCGCCGGCTGGTGCCCGGCCTTGAAGGCCACCAGGCGCCGCGGCTCGAGGCCCAGGCCATCGCGGAAGAAGTTGTTCGGCGAGTCCGCAGCGTCGAGGTCGAAGCGGAAGCCGCCATGCTCGTCGCTGCGCGTGACCTCGATCCCGAAGGAGACCCGGGCGCCTGCAACGGGCGCACCCGCTGGATCGACGACCAGACCCGCCAGGCTGGCTCCCTGGTCCGAGCCCTTGCGCAGCGTGTTCAGGAGCGACGAGGTGGACTGCTCCGGCAGGCTCTCCGACCAGGGCTCCCAGCCCTCGAGACGCGCCTCGAGGTGCGCTCCTT
>JAJFFA010000474.1 GCA_021776885.1 Planctomycetota bacterium | reverse complement strand
CACGCCCAGGGCCAGGTTCTTGGCCTCGTCGGTGCTGGTCGGGCTGGCCAGGGCCATGTTCAGGTGATCGAGCACCAGCAGCATCTCGTCCAGGAGCGGCCCCAGGGAGCGGCGCACCGCACCCTCGACCTCGCTCACCTGGCGGCGCTTGAGGTTCTGGTAGTCGGCCTGGGCGCGCTGCCAGGAGGCCAGGTACTCGGCCCGCTCGCGGGCCAGGGTGTCCAGCTCGGTCTCCTCGGCCACTCGCGCGCTCTGCTCGGGGGAGGCCTCGATCTCGTCGAGGTCCATCTCACCCAGCTCGTCGTCGTGGGTCTCGCTCGTGGTGTCTTTCATGTCAGCTACCGAAGTAGTTCAGGATCTTGTCGAAGAAGGACCGGCCGCCCGCCTTCTCGAGCTCGACCTCGTCGAACTCTTCGAGAAGCTCGCGCTGGCGGTCGGTGAGCTTGGAAGGCACCTCGACGAAGACGCGCACGAGCTGGTCGCCGCGGCCGCGCCCCTCGAAGCGCGGCAGCCCCTGGCCACGCAGGCGGAAGACCTTTCCGGTCTGGGTGCCCGCGGGCACGGTCATCTCGACCGTGCCGCGCAGGGTCGGGATCTCGACCTTGTCGCCCAGGGCCAGTTGGCCGAAGGAGAACGGCACCTCGGTCAAGAGGTCGGGCCCGCTGCGCTGGAACACGGCGTGCTCCTTCTCGCGCACGAAGCAATACAGGTCGCCGCGCCCCGCGCCCGGCGGGCCGGCGTCGCCCTCGCCTGCGACGCGCATGCGCACGCCCTCCTCGATGCCGGCCGGGATCTGGATCTTGATCTCGCTGCGCTTGCCCACCGAGCCGTCCCCGTGGCACTTGTCGCAGGGCGACTCGATCGAGTCACCCGCGCCGCGACAGGTGGGGCAGGTGGAGGCCATGGTGAAGAAGCCGGCGTTGCGCGCGACCTGTCCGCGACCACCGCAGGTGGCGCAGGACTTGCGCCCCGTGCCCGGCTTGCAGCCCGTGCCCTTGCACGGCTCGCAGTGCTCCGTGCGCTTCAGGGCGACCGTCTTCTCGACGCCCTCGTCGATCTCCTCGAGGGTCAGCTCCAGCACGATCTTCAGGTCACGTCCGCGGCGCGGGCCCGAGCGCTGGCCGCGCCCGCCGCCGAACAGGTCGCCGAAGATCCCGCCGCCTCCTCCGCCGCCAGCGCCGAAGATGTCGCCGAAGGCGGAGAAGATGTCCTCCATGTTGGAGAACGACTGACCGCCGTACTGGCCCCCGGGCCCGAAGGCCTGGTGACCGAAGCGGTCGTACTGAGCGCGCTTCTCCGCGTCACGCAGGATGTCGTAGGCCTCGGCCGCTTGCTTGAAGCGTTGCTCGGCCTCGTCGTCACCGGCGTTGCGGTCGGGGTGGTTCTCGAGGGCCTGCTTGCGGTAGGCCTTCTTGATGTCCGCTTCGCTGGCGTCGCGCTCGACGCCGAGGACTTCGTAGTAGTCGCGCTTCTCGCTCATGCTTTTCCTGGCACGAAGAGGGAGCGGCAGGGGTCAGACCCACCGCCACTCCCGCTCTCGGTTTCGCGAAGTTGCGTTGGGTTACGCCAGGCTTCCCTCGACGGCGTCCGCCTCGTCCTTGAGGTCGGTCACCATCGAATCCGTGGTCAGGAGCAGACCTGCGATCGAGGCCGCGTTCTGGAGCGCGCAGCGCACGACCTTGGCCGGGTCGATGATGCCGGCCTTGTACATGTCGACGTACTCGCCGGTCAGGGCGTTGAAGCCGATGCTCTTGCCCTTCTCGCGGATGGTCGCGACGACCACCGAGCCGTCCTCACCGGCGTTTGCGGCAATCTGGCGCGCGGGCATCTCCAGGGCGCGTGCCACGATGCTGGCCCCGAAGGCCTCATCACCGCGGAAGCGACCCTCGTTCACGGCCTCGGCCGCACGCAAGAGCGCCACGCCGCCGCCGGGCACGATGCCCTCCTGGATCGCGGCGCGCGTCGCGTTGAGCGCGTCCTCGACCAGGTCCTTCATGGCCTTCATCTCGGCCTCGGTCTTGCCGCCGACCTGGATCACGGCGACGCCGCCGGAGAGCTTGGCCAGGCGCTCCTCGAGCTTCTCCTTGTCGTAGCTCGAGGTGGTCTTCTCGATCTGCACGCGGATCTGCTTGCAGCGCTCGTCGATGGCCTTCTTCGAGCCGCCACCCTTGACGATGGTGGTCGCGTCCTTGGTCACGCGCACGCGGCCGGCGCTGCCGAAGTGCTCGGCGGTGACCTTCTCCAGAGGCACGCCGACCTCGTCGGTGATGGCCGTGCCGCCGGTCATGGCGGCGATGTCCTCGAGGTAGGCCTTGCGGCGGTCACCGAAGCCGGGCGCCTTGACGGCGCACACGTTCAGCACGCCCTTGAGGCGGTTGATGACCAGGGCCGTCAGGGCCTCGCCCTCGACGTCCTCGGCGATCACCAGCAGCGGCCGGCCGGTCTGCATGGCGGCCTCGAGGGCCGGGACCATGTCGCGCACCGAGCTGATCTTGTTGTTGCAGATCAGCACGTGGGGGTTCTCGAACTCGCACTCGAGCTTGGCCAGGTCGGTGGCGAAGTAGGGCGACAGGTAGCCCTTGTCGAACTCCATGCCCTCGACCACTTCGAGCTCGGTCTCGATGCCGGTGTTCTCCTCGATCGTGATCACGCCCTCGTCGCCGACCTTCTCGAAGGCCTCGGCCAGGAGCTTGCCGATCGCGGGGTCGTTGTTGGCGGAGATCGCGGCCACGCTGGCCTTGTCCTCCTTGGACTTGACCTTGCGCGAGAGGGTCTCGATCGACTCGACGGCCAGCTGCACGGCCTTGTCGATGCCGCTGCGCAGGGCGATCGTGTTGACGCCGGTGGCGAGGTACTTAAGGCCTTCGTTGAAGATCGACGAGGCCAGCACGGTGGCGGTCGTGGTGCCGTCACCGGCGACGTCGTTGGTCTTGTTGGCGACCTCGAGCACGAGCTTGGCGCCCATGTTCTCGAAGGGGTCCTCGAGCTCGATCTCCTTGGCGACCGAGACGCCGTCCTTGGTGACTCGCGGGCCGCCGAAGGACTTCTGCAGGATGACGTTGCGGCCGGCGGGGCCGAGGGTCACGCGGACGGTCCTGGCGAGCTTCTCGATGCCGGTCTTCATTTTGAGACGGGCGGCATCATCAAACATGATCTGCTTGGCCATGGGGCTGTATTCCTCTTTGCTGCTTTGTTCTGAGTGTTCGTTGT
>JAJFFA010000473.1 GCA_021776885.1 Planctomycetota bacterium | reverse complement strand
CGCCGCCCCCCCCCCCCGCTGCACTTGCGTGCTCCTCGGCCTAGAAGTTCTGCGTCAGACCGCCCCCGACCCAGTCCTCGTTGCCGCTGGCCGTACGCTGGAACCCGCCGCTGACGGTGGCGTGCTGAGCCGTGGCCGAGTTGCTGTGGCCCCCGACCGCGGTCGAGCGGATGCCCGACGCCGAGCTGGTGAAGCCACCGACGGTGACCGTCTCGATGCCCGTGGAACGGCCGTTGTTGCCGCCGACGGTGACCGCCCCACTACCGCTCGCCAGACCGATGCGTCCGCCAACGACGGCCGAGCGCGTACCGCTGGCCAGGTTGTCTTCACCACCCACGACGGCGGACCCGGCCCCGTCTGTCGTGTTGCGGCGACCCGTCACGACTGCCCCTTGGACGCCGTCAGCGACATTGAGAAGTCCGGTCAGCACGATGCAGCTCTCACCGACGGCGCGGTTGGCGCCGCCACTCAAGACACTGGAGTCGGGGCCGGCGATCGTGTTGGTGGAGCCGGCGACAATCCCGCCAAAGCTCGTGTACGCGTTGCCGCGACCCAGGATCACGTTGTGGCTACCGGAACGGAAGTTCTGCGGGGCGCTCGCAACCGGTGAAGCGAGCTCGTGGTAACCGATGATCAAGTTGCCAGCACCGTTCACCTGAGCGGTCGAACCGCTGCCGTTGGCAATTTGCAGGTTCACGCCCTCGAACAGGATCGTGTCGCTCGAGGAGCCGTCCAGGCCGTCGATCTGCACGACGCTCATGAAGGGCAAGATCTGCTCGAGCTTGGCGAGGTTCTGCGCCGTGAGTACGCTCCCCAGGTTGTCAAAACGCTCGTTGAGCTGAGCCAGCTGCTCGTTGAAGGTGGAAAGTTGAGCGCTCAGCTCGTCGATCCGAGTCTCGGCGCTGGAGAGGTCTTCAGCGACGGTCGTGGCGCGGGTGTTGACGAACTCGAAGTTGGCGTTGATCTGGTTGGCGTCGGCGATCTGGCCGTTGGTGAAGGAGTTGGGAAGGCCCTGGGCCAGGGCGCCCGTGGTAAGGAGGCAAAGGGCGGGGGTCGTGAGGAAGAGGTTCTTGGTGTTCATGGCTCGTAGGTTGGGTACGGGGTGTTTGTAGAAGGTGGCTTGGTGATTCGGCCGGGTGAGTGCGACTTGTCGGTCGCGGACATTTGGCCAGACGATGTGGCGGCAGGGCGAGCGCAGCGGGATTCGGAAAAACTCGGCTCGCGGCCGTGGCTCCGCGGCTCAGTTGCTTTCGAACGTCGACTGACCGAAGCGCGACGTGCCGAGGACGAGGGGCGTGGAGCCGCCTCCGGTGTTACCTCCACCGGCGTTCGCGCCCGCATCGGCGTCACCCCCTCCACCGCCTCCACAGGAGGCCAGGGACAGGGCAAGCAGGGTCGCTGCGAGGGACATCATTCGAGTGGCTCGGATGGCTTTCATCGGGTTCTCCGTGTCGGTGACTTTGCGATCGGGTGATCGCGGAACATCCAGCCGAACGACGTCCGCGGCCGGCGGACGCAGAGAAAAAGAGCGCGCGGGGACGCAGCTCGCTGCGCGCGGCTACCGCTGCCTCCCCTGGGCCTAGGAAGACCCGAAACTTGGTATCCTGGGGCCGTGATGAGCGACCGGAACCCCGAGGTGGCCGCGCGCTACGAGCGCCTGCACGCTGTCTTCGAGCGCGCCCGCGAGCTGGCAGGACCCGAACGGAGCACCTGGCTCCAGCAGGCCTGCGGCGGCGATACGGAGCTGCGCGAAGAGGTCCAGGAGCTGCTCGCCTGTCTGGAGAGCGGTGCGATCGACCCGCTGTCCGAGGAGGGTCTGGCCGCCGGGCGGGACGCCCTCGAGGAGCTGGTCGGGGGCGATTCGCCCGCGCGCAAGGGGAGCCGGCTCCCCGAGCGCATCGGGGACTACCGCATCGAGGGCTTCCTGGGCCAGGGTGGCATGGGCATCGTCTATGCCGCCGTGCAGGAATCCCCTCGGCGGCGCGTCGCGATCAAGCTCCTGCACCGGCACGCGGCCCTCTCGCCCGAGCGCCTACGTCGCTTCCGTCAGGAGGCGGAGCTCCTGGGCCGGCTGCACCACCCGGGCATCGCTCAGATCTTCGAGGCGGGCACCTTCCAGATCGACGACGGCGAGCATCCGTACTTCGCGATGGAGCTGGTCGAGGGCGTGGAGATCGGCCGCTTCGTGCGCGACGCCGAGCTGAGCGTGCCCGAACGACTCGAGCTCCTGGCCAAGGTCGCGGACGCGGTCCAGCACGCCCACGACCGCGGCGTGATTCACCGTGACCTCAAGCCGGACAACCTGCTCGTCACCGCCGACGGCGCGCCGAAGATCCTGGACTTCGGCATCGCCCGGGAGAGCGCCGAGGAGGGCGGGCAAGCCGCCACGGCCATAACCCAGGCGGGCATGGTGCTCGGCACCCTGGCCTACATGGCTCCCGAGCAGCTGGGCGGCGAGCGCGACCTGATCACGACCCGCGCCGACGTCTACGCCCTGGGGGTCGTGGCCTACGAACTGCTCACCGGCCGCCTGCCCCACGACCTGGCCGGCAAGCGCATGCACGAGGCGGCGCGCATCATCTCGACGGAGACCGCGCCGTCCGTCGGCAGCCTCGACCCGCGGCTGCGCGGCGATGTCGAGACCATCGTCGGAAAGGCCCTCGCGAAGGAGGAGGAGCGCCGCTACCCGAGCGCCGCGGAGCTGGCCCGCGATATCCGCCGTCACCTGGCGCACGAACCGATCACCGGCCGCCCGCCCACCGCCTGGTACACGCTCACGCGTTTCGCGCGCCGCAACAGGGTGCTCTTCGGCGGCGTGGCCGCGACGCTCCTCGCGCTCTTGATCGGTCTGGCCGGCACTGCTCGCTTCGCGATCCTGGAGGCGCGCCAGCGCTCGGCCGCCGAAGCCAACGCCAAGCAGGCCGAGCTCAACCTCGCGCGCTTCGAGAAGGTCGCGGACTTCCAGTCCGATCAACTGCGAACGATCGATCCGCCCCGGCTGGGCGTCCGGCTGCAAGAGGCGCTCCTGGAGAGCGTCCCCGCCGAGCAGCGCGCCGCCCTCGAGCAGGGCCTGGCCGGGACGAACTTCACGAATGTGGCGCTCGCTGCTCTGGAGCAGTCGATCTTCGCCGGCACGATCGAGGCGATCGAGGCCGAGTTCGCGGACGAACCCCTGTTGCAGGCACAGCTATACCAGTCGATCGGCGTCACTCTGAGCCTGCTGAACCTGCTCGAACGGGCTCGGGGATCGCTCGAGCGCGCGCTGGCCATTCGCGACGAAGAGTTGGGTCCCGCGGACGGGGACACGCTCGCGAGTCTGGCCGCACTGTCGACGGTGCTCCGGCTACAGGGCGATTCGGACGAAGCCGAGCGGCTGGCGCGTACCGCGCTGGACGGGTTCGACGCGTTGTACGGGGGGCAGCACCTCGACACGCTCGCCATGCTGAACAACCTGGCGCTGATCGTGGACGACGCCGAGGAAGAAGAAGCACTGATCCGCCGCGCGCTCGAGGGCTTCAAGCTGGTGGGCGCCGCGGACGAAGAAGACTTGCTGACGATGCGCAGCAACCTCGCCATGGCCCTGAGCAGGCAGGGCCGCTCCGAGGAGGCGGTGGAGCTCCTGCGCGAAGTGCTGGAAGAGCGGCTGCGCATCTTCGGGGAGGAGCACCCGGGCACGCCAGGCGCAAGGGTCAACCTGGGCATGGCTCTGAGCTCCGACGATCCCGACGCCGAGCGACTGCTGAGCGAGGGACTCGCGGGCGCTCGGCGCATGCTCGGCGACCAGCACATCAAGACCCTGCTCGCATGCCTCGAGCTCGGCAGGCTCCTGGAGGTGATCGACAAGGCCCGGGCCGAGCCCTACTTCCGGGACTTCTACCTGGGCTCTCGGCGCGCCCTGGGCGAGACGCATCCCACTTTCCTGAGTGCTGCCCACGAGCTCGGCGACTTCTTGCGGGGCCAGGACCGTGCGCCGGAGGCTGAGCCCTTGCTGCGCGAAGCGATGGAGGGGCGACTCACGATCGAGGGGCACGACGACCCGGCGACCCTGACGACGATCTGGAAGCTGGGCAAGACGCTGCTCGACCTGGGCCGCGACGCGGATGCCGAGCTGTACCTGCGCGACGCCCTCGACGGACGCGAGCGGGTCCTCGGCCACGAACACGCCCGGACGCTCGACGTCGCGACGGATCTGGCGCTGCTCCTGTACCGCCAGCGGCGGGGTCTCGAGGAAGCCCTGAGTCTCCTCGAGCGCTCCCTCGCGGGCGCACACAGCGAGCTGGGCGATGACGACCACTACGTCGGGCTGCTCTACGACGACTGCGGCCGGGTCCTGACTGCGCTGGGCCGCTTCCCCGAGGCCGAGGAGGCGCTGCTCGAGGGTCAGGCGATCCTGTTCGAGGCGCGGGGCGCCGAGGCCAGGAGCACGCGCTACGTCGCCGAGGACCTCGTGGCGCTGTACGAGGCCTGGGGCGCCGCCGAGCCCGGCGCCGGACACGAAGTCCAGGCGCAGCAGTGGCGCGCGGAGCTCGCGGGTCGCTAGCGCGCCCCCGGCGTTCTGGTAGTCTTGGCTGCGTGAGCACGGAGAGAGCCAGCCCGGAAGACGTGACTCGGCTGTTGGCCAGCGCAGGCGACGGCGACGCCTCGGCGGTCGAGGCACTCTTGCCCATCGTCTACGCGGAGCTGCGCGGCCTGGCGCGCGCCGTGTTCTCGAGCCAGAACCCCGCCCACACCCTGCAGCCGACAGCCCTGGTGCACGAGGCCTGGCTCAAGCTGAACGGCAGCCTGGGATCGATCGACGACCGGCGCCACTTCTTCGTCGTCGCCGGTCGCGCGATGCGACAGGTCGTCGCGGACCACGCGCGGGGCAAGCTGCGGGACAAGCGCGGCGGAGGCGCCAAGCAGGTCACCCTCGATGCCTCTTTGGGCAAGGGCCTGGAGGGCGGCTTCGATGTCCTCGAGCTGGACGACTGCCTCTCGAAGCTCGCCGAGGTGAACGCGCGGCACGCTCAGGTGGTCGAGCTGCGCCTGTTCAGCGGCCTCTCGATCGACGAGACCGCCGAGGTGCTAGGCCTGTCGCCGCGCTCGGTGGACTCGGACTGGGCGATGGCCAAGGCTTGGCTGCGACGCGAGTTGGGACGCTCGGAGTGACCGGCCTGGGCAAGCCTCCAGACCGATCCGATCTACGACGAGCTCCAGTCCCTCCCGCCGTGCGCTCGTGATTCGCCTCTCGCGCTACGCTAGAGCCCATGAAACGGCTCCTGGCTCCCCTCGTCCTCGCGCTCCCCGCTGCGGCCCAGGCCACGATCACCGTCCCGGGGAACTCCCCCACGATCCAGGGAGCGATCAACATGGCTGTCGACGGCGACACCATCCTGGTCAGCCCGGGGACGTATCGGGAAGTCCTCGTCGTGTCCGCCAAGGACTTGCTCCTGCGCGGCGTCGGCGGCCCCGGGGCGACGACCATCGACGCAGGCAGGCAAAACACGGTGGTCTTTCTCATCGACGCGGCGAGCGTCCACTTCGAAGGCTTCACCGTCACAGGCGGCCTGGGGCTGCCGGACTTCCCCGGAGGCCTGCTCTGCGACCGAGACGTGTTCGCCGCGATCGACGACTGCGTCTTCGCCGCCAACAAGGGCGGAATGGCACTCAACAGCACAGGGGCCGGCGCGATCCACAACGAACGCGGCGAGCTGCTGCTGACCCGCACCGAGTTCATCGGCAACCTCGGCGGCCAGGGAATCACCTGCAACGGTGGAGGAGCGGGCGCTCTCTCGCTGAGCAACGGCAGGACCAAGGTCACGGACTGTGTGTTCCGCTCCAACACGGGCGGAGCTCTCGCCTCGTCCTCCGGCAGCGGGGGTCCGGGTGCGGTCAGGGGCACGGTGAGCGCCCAGGTCGACTTCCTGCGTGTCGTCTTCGAGCACAATCGCGGAGGTGGCCTGATCGGAGACCCCGGCTCCAGCGGCGGGCCGGGCGCGGTGAGTTGCTCCTCGAGCGCCGACATGAGCTTCGAGAGCTGTGACTTCTTCGCGAACGAGGGCGGTGAGGGGGCCCCGGAAGGCAGCACCGACGGGGGCGAGGGCGCGCTGAGGCGCTCCTCCAACGGCTCCCTCTACATGGAGCGCTGCAACTTTCGCGCGAACCGCGGCGGAACGGGGGAAGGCTCCGGCCGAACGGGCGGAGCCGGAGTGCTCGGCGCCTACGGCGGCTGCAGCTCGGGCTGCGTCTCTCCCAGCGTCCGCATCGCACACAGCACCTTCGAAGACAACGTCGGGGGCGACTGCCCCAAGGGCGACGGCGGCGCCGGCGTCGCGGAGGTCACCGGCGGCAACCAGGCCGAGTTCTCCGACTGCACGCTCCTGCGCAACCGCGGCGGCGCCGCGCAGGCCAGATATCAGGACGGCGGGAGCGGCGTCCTGACGATCTCGAGCGGCAGCCCGCTCCTGCGGCGTTGCCTCGTCATGGACAACCGCGGAGGCGAGGGAGGACTGAGCGAGTACGGCCACGGCGGGGCCGGCGGCTTCTACCTCTCGTCCGGCGCACTCGCCCTCGAGAGCTGCATGGTCGTCCGAAACATCGGCGGCAGCGGGGGAATCGGGACGAACACCCAGTTCCAGGACCGCGGAGGTGCCGGAGCCGTCGACGTACGCTCGCAGGGGTCACAGAGCGTGCGCATCGTGGGCTCGACCTTCAGCGCCAACCGTGGCGGC
>JAJFFA010000472.1 GCA_021776885.1 Planctomycetota bacterium | reverse complement strand
GCCTTCTCCTCGTCTTCCTCGGAGGTCTGTTCGGCGTCCGCGTCGTCTTCGCCTTCGTCCTCGTCCTCGTCCTCGTCCTCGTCACCCGCCGGCAGGACATCGTCGAGGTCCGGCTCCTCGCCCGCCGCGCGCTTGGCACGCCGGCGCGCCTTCTCCACGTCGGGGTCGGGGTGCGCCAGCTCTTCGTCCGCCACCCAGAACGAGATCAGCGCGCCGTAGGGCCGGTTCTCGCCGCGGAACTCGTCGTGGCCGGGGAAGCGCGACGCGCCCGTCTGACGCACCTCGTACTGGATCGCGTCCGGGATCTCGAACAGGGACAGGGGCGCGGTGGCGACCTTGGCCGAGAGGGCGCGCAGGGGGCGGATGTCGTCGATGACCCAGGCCGCCCGACCGTAGGTGGCGATCACCAGGTCGTGCTCGCGCGGGTGAACGACGAGGGCCCGGACCGCCACCGTGGGCAGACCGTGGGTCCACTTCCACCAGGCGTTTCCGCCGTTGGTCGAGACCCACAGGCCGAACTCGGTGCCCAGGAAGAGCAGGTCCGGGTCGAGCGGGTCCTCCTCGATCACGTGGGCGTAGCCCGTCACGCCGCGCGTGTCGACGCGCCGGAAGGTGGCGCCGAAGTCGTCGGTGCGCAAGAGGTACGTCTCGCCGTTCGCCCGCCGGTGGTCGTCGAGCACGACGTAGGCGCGCCCCGCCGCGTGCTTGCTGGCCTCCACGTGCGGGATCCAGGTGTTGCGCGGGACCTGGGTGATGCGCTCCTCGAGGCGCGTCCAGCTCGCGCCGTCGTCGCGCGTGATCGACAGGCAGCCGTCGTCCGTGCCGACCCAGATCACGCCCTGCTCCACGCTGCTCGGCGCGATCGAGAGGATCGACGTGTAGTTCTCGGCCGCCGTCACATCCAGCGTCAGCCCGCCGCTCTCGTCCTGGCGCTGCCACTCCGGATTGTCGGTGGTCAGGTCCGGGCTGATCACCTCCCAGGTGTTGCCGTGGTCGCGGCTCTTGTGCACGAACTGACTGCCGTAGAACAGACTGTGCTGGTCGAAGGGGTCTTCGGCGATGCCCGCGTTCCAGTTGAAGCGCAGCTCGATCACCTCGCCCTCGTCGTCGAGGGGCGCGTCGGGGCGGATGTTCTCCCGCGATCCGGTGATCGCGTCGAAGCGGAAGAGCGAGCCGCCCTGGCTCATGGCGTAGCCCTTGGTCGAGTCGTGGGCGTAGGGCAGGGTCGCGAAGCCGTCGCCGAAGCCCACCTCCTGCCAGTGGTGCATGCGGATGCCGCCGTTCTCCCACACGCTGGACGGCCCGCGCCACGAGCCGTTGTCCTGCATGCCGCCGTAGACGTTGTACGGCTCCTCGTCGTCGACGGCGATGTGGTAGTACTGCGCCAGGGCCAGGTTGCGCACGAAGCGCCAGGTCGCGCCGCGGTCGCGGGAGATCGCCAGACCCCCGTCGTTGCCGTCGACGATGTAATCGGGGTCGCCCGGATCGATCCACATCGCGTGGTGGTCGGGATGCACGTCCCAGCCGACCAGGGTGCGCAGGCTCTTGCCGCCGTCGTCGGAGACGCGCACGACCGAGGCCAGGTCGTAGACCCGATCAGGATCCTGCGGGTCGACGCGGATGTCGGCGTAGTAGAAGGGGCGGTTGGCGACGCCGCGCTCCGTGTTCACCTGATCCCAGGTCACGCCGCCGTCGTCCGAGCGGCACAGGGCGCTCTGCTTGGCTTCGACCAGAGCGTAGATCACGTCCGGGTCACTGGGCGCGATGGCCAGGCCGATGCGCCCCAGTTCGCCCTTGGGCAGACCGTCCTCGGCGTCGAGCCGGGTCCAGCTCGCGCCCGCGTCGCGGGTCACGTATAGCCCCGATCCGGGGCCGCCCGAGCGCATGAAGTCGGGGCTGCGGCGGTGGTCCCACATGGCCGCGATCAGCTTGTCGGGGTTGCGCGGATCCATTTCGAGGTCGGCGCAGCCGGTGCGCTCGTCGACGAAGAGCACGCGCTCGAAGGTCTCGCCGCCGTCGGTGGTCTTGAACACACCGCGCTCGGGGTTCTCGCCCCAGGTCGTGCCGAGGGCCGCGACCCAGGCGATGTCCGGATCGGTCGGGTGCAGCAGGACGCGGTGGATCTTCTCGGTCTTCTCGAGCCCCAGGTGGGTCCAGGTACGACCGGCGTCGAGGGAGCGGTAGATGCCGTTCCCGACGCTGGAGCTGTTGCGCGGATTGCCCTCGCCCGTGCCCACCCAGAGGATCTCGGGCCGCGCCTGGAACACGGCCACCGCACCGATGGACGCCACCGGCTGGTCGTCGAAGAGGGGCTCCCAGGTCAGCCCCGCATCGCGCGTGCGCCACAGGCCGCCCGTGGCGGCGCCGACGTAGAGCACCCGGGGGTCGGACTCGAGCCCGACGATGGAGGCCACCCGCCCGCTCATGCCCGTGGGGCCGATCGAGCGCGCTTCCAGGGCACTCAGGAGCCCCGGATCGAAGCCCTGGCCGGCAGAGGCTGTGGAAAACGTGATGAGGGCGAGGGCGAGGAGGGCCGGGCGGAGCAGGTCTCGGGGCATGGAGCAGGGTCCGGGCAGGTTGGAGAGCGTGTGGAAAGCGTAGGCAGGCTGTGGAGAACCCGGGGATGAGCGTACCCGGCGCGCCGCCCACCGGGGGTTCGGGCTGCGAAAGGAAGATCGTGGGAGCCCGGGGCCAGCGGCGGACGTTGAATAGGGGGAATGAGCGAACGGCCGAGCTGGATCGGAAGGTGGGCCCTGGCCCTCGTCGTGCTCGGCGTGGGGGTCCTGGTCTCCCTGCGCCCGGACGACGCGCCCGATACCGCTGGGGTGGGCGCTGACCCCGGGGTCGAGTCTCTGGGGCCCGTGGATGGGTCGATCGTCGATGCCACGCGGGACCCGGCTCCCTCCGAGGGCGACTCCCTGGCGCCCACGCCCCTCGAGTCACGCGACCCTGCGGGTCCGATCGCGTCGACCCCCGTCGAGGTTGCCGCGAGCGCGGTGCCCGAGCTCCTCGTGCGCGTGCGCGCGCAACCCGGCGGCCAGGCTCTCGAGGGGGCCGAGGTCCAGTGGAGCGCCGACCTGGGCGACGCCGCCCTGGCCCGCGAGAGCGGCAGCACGGACGCTGCCGGTGTCCTGCGCCGGCCCCTCGCCTTCGTCAGCGAGCTGACGCGCACGGCGCAGGCGGCGCTGCGCATCGAAGTCCAGGCCTTCGCGCCGGGCTTCGGACCGGCGCGCATCCTGGGCACCCTCGGCTCGCTGGAGAGCGGCGTGCTCGAGCTGGTGCTCGAGCTCAGCCCCGGCCCGAGCCTGTCCGGCCAGGTGCTCGATTCGAGTGGCCGTGCGCTGCCCTGCTTCATCCAGCTGCACACCGAACCCGGGTCGACCTCGGCCGCGGGCCTCGGCGTGCGCATCCTGCGCACCGACGATCAGGGCCAGTACCGCCTGGCCCTCGACGGGGCCCGGGCCCTGGAGCTGCGCGCTCGCCACCCGCAGCTCGGCGCGGCCACCCTCGATCTGTCGCAGCGCGAGCTCGAGGGCGACGTGCGGCTGCCCGACCTCGTGCTGCAGCTCGGCCGGGTGATCGAGGGCGTCGCGCGCTGCGCCGACGGCAACCCGATCCCGCACCTGACCGTCGAGGCCCTGCGCGTCGGTGGCGGTGCGCTCGTGCCGCGCGCCGTCAGCGACCACGAGGGCCGCTTCCGCCTGTTCGGCCTCGAGGCCGGGACCTTCCGCCTGTGGCTGCGCGGCGTCGGCGCCCAGGATGGCCCCCTGGCCGAGGTGCCGGCCGGCACCCTCGACGCCCTGCTCGAGGTCGAGCGCGAGCTCCTGTGGGTCGAGCTCAGCGACGCCGAGGGGCGCGCCCTGGGCGGACAGGAGCTGCAGTGCGTCTCCCTGGCGCGTGACGCCGCGGGCCAGCCCGACATGCTCACCAGCCGCTCGCTCGAGACGCGTGAGGACGGCTGCGCGCTCTTCGCTCCGAGCACGCGGAGGGTCGTGCTGCGCACCGAGGTCGGCGACCTGGCCCTGGTCGAGGAGACCCTCGACCTGTTCCCCGGCTGCCTGCAGCGCCACGCCTTCCGCGTGCCGGAGCCGCAGCCGCCGGGCTTCCTGGCCCTCGACGTGCGCGGGCCCGGGGGCGAGCCCCTCTCCCACTTCGAGGCCGAGGTCATCTCGAGCGCTTCGCGCGAGGAGCTCGACTCCTTCGACGCCACCGACCTGGCCGCGACCGGGGGGCTGCGCCCGCTGCCCCCGGGGGAGTACCGCCTGCGCCTCGACGCGGGCGGGTGGAGCGGTGCGGACTACTCCCTCGCGCAGCGCGACCCGACCCCCTTCGTGATCCGCTCGGGCGAGACGTCGCGGGTCATGCGCGAGGTGATCGAGGGCGGCCGCCTGCGCCTGCGCGTGTCGGCCGCGAGCGGGCCCGCGCCGCCCGCGGGCCTGCGCGTCGGCACGCGCGTCTCCAGCGCCAAAGGCAAGAGCCGCGAGCTCTTCTTCGGCCACGAGGGCGAAGACGGCACGGCCTACGCGAGCTGGCTCTTCCTCGACCAGGAGGCCGTCAGCGCAGACCTGCTCACGCCGGGAACCCACGAGCTGATCCTGAACGCCCAGGGCTTCCCGCCCTTGACCGTCAGCGTGCTGGTGCTGGCCGGCGAGACGGTCCCCGTCCGCGCTGTGCTCCAGGCGGAGTGATGCCCGGCCCAGGCCGGCGAGGGTCGCCTGGATCGCGATCGCGCGCAGCGAGCGTCGAGGGCGGCTGCGGCGAACTGCGACGTCAAGGGTCCTGGGTCATGGCCTCGCCCCCTGTCCCGCAGGCCTGCTCCTCCTCACGCAGGCGGCGGTCGAGGAAGAAGGTGCCGAAGGGGATCACGGAGGCGATCGCGATGCGCGCTCCCCAGCCCAGGGAGCGGCCGCGCTTGCGCATCCCGGCCAGGACCAGGAGGCCCAGCCAGATGAAGAGCGCCCCGTGCAGCATCCCGACGACGCGCACAGCCATGGGCATGTCGGCGGCGTACTTCAAGGGCATGGCCACGAAGAGCAGCACGACGAAGGAGAGACCCTCGACGAAGGCGACGACGCGTAGGCGAGCTGTCGGGGTGTCGAAGCGCACGGCCGGGAGGACTCAGGGCCGACGCGATCGGGAAGGGCGCGACCCCGCGAACGAACGCTCGGAGCGTGTCAGATGGCGCGCAGGGGCAGGAGCTCGGACACGCGCACGGTCCTGGGCTCCTTGACCTCGACCACGGGTTTGGGCTCCCGGGTCGCGACCTCCGGTAGGCCGCGGGCTGCGACGTACGCGTTGTTGTAAGCGCACGTGTAGCACTTGTGGTATCGACCGCGCTGGCGGTCCTGGCACGTGCCCTCGTTCACCTTGTGCGTGAACAGAGCCGGTGCGTGATCGATACGTGTCGGGCAGACCCTGGTTTGGCTGTCGGATACCGGCATGTTGCCTCCGGGAGAACGCGGGGGGGTCTCCTACGCACGAGTCGTCCCCCTGTGCGTTCCCGCATTGTGAACACTCGTTAACCCTCGGCGCAACCAGGACGTACGCGGACAAGAGCTTGCAACAAATAATCGAGCGCCTCGGCCGCCGCAGCGGCCCCTCGGTGGCTGTCGCGGGACAGCTCGACCGCCGCCATGCCGTCGTAACCCACCTCGATCAGCGCACTTAGGGTGTCGTCCAGATCCAGGTCGCCGGTCCCGAACATACGGTGCTCGTGGACGCCGGCCGGAACGTCGTCGAGATGGACGTGGACCAGGCGCGGCGCGACGGCGCGCACCATATCCCCCACGGGCAGGTCGCCGGTCACCACCAGGTGGCCCACGTCGAGGCACAGACCCAGGCTGTCCCCGTCGCCACCCAGGCGCTCGAGCAGCTCGAGGTAGCCCGCGGGCCGCTCGATGAACATGCCCGGCTCGGGCTCGAAGGCCAGCTGCACGCCGGCCTGACCCGCATGCTCCAGGACAGCGCGCAGCCCGCCACACAGTCGCTCCCAGACCTGCTCGCGCAGCTCGGGCGGCGCACTCTCGTCCTCGGCCGTGATCCCCTCCGGCGCGGCACCCGCCCAGAGCGACACGACTCCGGCGCCGAGGCTCTGCGCCAGGTCGATCGAGCGCACCAGGAAGTCGACGCGTCGAGCGCGGGCCTCGGCGTCCACCTCGACCAGGGTCGGGTAGTGCTTGCGCTGGGCGTCGAGGACGAAGCGCGCCCCCGTCTCGACCGCCAGCTCGATGCCCAGCTCGTCCGACCAGCGCACGAGGTCGTCCACCGTGCGCGGGTTCAGGTCGAGGGGGTCGAGGGGGCCCACGTCGGGGGTCAGGGCCAGGGCCGCGTAGCCCAGGTCCGCGCACAGGCGCAGGGCGTCGACCGGGCGGTGGTGGGCCAGGCCGTTGGTGTTGTAGCCCAGGCGAAACACGCTCAGTGCTCCTCGGCCCGGTCCTCGTCGGCATCGCCGACGGGTGCACCGGGGGTGGGCGGCCTGGGCGGAGCGGGCGCAGCGGGCGACTTCGGAGCCGCCGGCGAGCCGGATGCACCGGATGCACCGGGGGCGGGCGAATCCGGCGTCTCGCGCTCCAGGCGCGCCGTCGCCCCGTGATCCGCTTCCGGCTCCGCGGGCGCCTGGCTGCGCGGCAGCGCGACCGTCGCATCCAGGTCGACCTCCTGCGGCTGCTCCTCGGCTCGGGCCAGGGCCGCCTGACGCTTGCGCTCCTCAGCCTCGCGACGCATGTCCGCGGCCCGCGGGGGGGTCACGGCGGCGCGCGGCTCGATGGTGCGGCGCAGGTCGCCGATCGGATCGATGTGCAGGCGCGGATCGGGCATGTCGCGCTCGACCTCGTCGCGCACCCGGCGCAGCTCGTCCTCGAGCCCCGCCTCGCGCCACATCTTCAAGAGCTGCCGGCGCAGCCGCGCCACGTGGGCGGCCGTGCGCATGGCCACCTCCGGAAGGCGCCGGCCGAAGAACAGGATCGCGGCCAGGAGCACCACCCCCAGCTCGGCCAGGTCGAAATTGCCGATCAGAGCGAACATCGCGCGCATCCTACCCCGTAAGCCCTGGGCTCAGCGATCGAAGCGGCCGAGGCGCCCGGGCTTCCAGGCCAGGAGCGGCGCGAGGCTGATACCGAAGCTGGTCCCGCCCTCCCCCGTGCGCCGACCGAAGCTCAACTCGAGCACGAAGTCATGGCCGTAGCGGCGCAGGACGATCTGGTTGTCGAGGGTCCCGCTGCCCAGCAGGGCGAAGGTCTGACGTGCCTCGAACTCCCACTTGGGGGTGGCCCGCAAGCGGCTCGCGACGGACGCCGCCTCGAACAGCCCCGTCCCGGCCAGGGTCGCGCCGCGGTGGTGCGAGACCTCGACCGCCAGCTTCGTGTGCGGCCGGATGCCGAAGGTCGTGCGCGCGTACTCGGTCAGGCTCTGGCGCAGGTCGAAGCGACCGTCGTAGAGCAGGAAGACCGGAATCGAGCCCACCCGCGTGCCCATGTCCGCCAGGGTCGCGATGCGCGAGCGGTCCGCCACCCCCGAGCCCTGGTCGTAGGCGTGCAGCCCGCGCAGCTCGAGGTCGATGTGCTCGGCGCCGCCCGGCTTCCAGGAGACGGCGCGCAGGCCGGCGTCGAGCGCCGAACCCTCGAAGGGCTCCTCGAAGCGATCGAAGGTCAGGGGCTGGGCGCGGGTCTCCTCGTGCAAGGCCTCGCCGCGCCAGCTCAGGGTCGGCGCCAGCTCCTGGATGAAGCCGTCGCCACTCGTGCGCCACAGGGTCGTGCCCAGCTCGACGCCACCGAAGATGCCGGCGCGCGCTGCGTCGTCGCTCGACTCGGCCTCACGGTTCCAGGCCGTCAGCCGCGCATCGACGAAGGGCGTCACG
>JAJFFA010000471.1 GCA_021776885.1 Planctomycetota bacterium | reverse complement strand
TTCCCACGCCCCTTGGGTGGATGGGTCCGCCTGGGCCGAGCTGGCCGGGGTCGCCCGCGGTCTGTCCGACGCGGTGCTCGCGCCGGAGCGCCTGTGGACGGCCGCCGTGGGCTCGCTGCTGGCGGCCCTGGTCTTCGTCCTGTGGTCCCTGGTCCGCTGCGCCCGCGCCGAGCTGTAATCCCGCTGCAACACCGCCCCGAGCCCCGCGTACCCCGCCCCATGCACACCGCCCCCATTTATGTTGCGTGCCTGGCCTGCTTGGCCGCCGGCTGCCGCAGCGGTCCGCTGGGCACCCTGCCCGAGCCCTACCGCGAGAGTCCGGGGTGGAGCCTGCCGGAGGCTGCCAGCGAGACCTTCCTCGGACTCGAGACGCGCGAGAACCTCAGCGGCTCCCTCGAGGCCCTGGCCTACGAGCCCGGCGTCCAGGTCACCACCGTCGCCGCCGGCTCGCCCGCGGCCGAGGCCGACGTGCGCCGCGGCGACGTGGTCCTGGCCCTGGACGGCGCCGAGATCGATCGCCCGGCCACTCTCGCCGACTACGTGGCACGCCACGCCGCCGGCGACCAGGTGATGCTGCGCGTGCGCCGCGGGGACACTGTCTTCGACGTGCCGACCCTGCTGCGCGCCAGCGGCAGTCCGACGGGCCCCGCGCCCGAGGAGCTGTGGCTGGTGGACCGCCTGCGCTCGCGCGCCGCGTGGCGCACCCGGGTCGACGGCGTCGAGCTGCTGCATGCCGCCACGGGCACACCCTTCGAGCGCGCCGGCGTGCCCGTCGGCAGCCGCGTTCGAAGCGTCGCGGGGGAGCCCGTCGCGACCGCACGGCGACTCCTGTCGCTGCTGCGCGCCCACGACGCGGGGCAGCGGGTCGAGGTCGAGTACGTCGCTCCGGACGGCGGCACGCAGCGGGCGAAGGTGCGCCTCTTCGACGTCCCGCGGCGCATCACCGAGGCGGGCCTGCCGATCCTCTTCCACTACGAGGCCGAGCTGGGCAGCGCAGAGGAGCAGGCACAGGAGACGCGCTTCGTCCTGCTCGACCTGTGGCTGATCTCGCTCTTCCGCTACGAGCGCGATGGAGTCGAGCGCCGCTGGCGCTTCCTGCGCTTCTTCCGCTTCGCCAGCGGCGAGGGTGAGCTGGCCGAATGATCCCCACCCTGCTCACGCTCCTGCTCTTCCCCTTGCCCCCGCGCTCCCCGGACCTGCACTTCGTCGACGCCTCCCTCGACGTCGTGGGCCGGCTCGAGGATGCCCGCTTCGTCGACGTCGACGGAGACGGTGCCCAGGACCTGTGCCTGGTGCGCGCCGAGCCCCGCGGCGAGACGGGCGGCGCCAGCGAGCGCGTGCTCGAACTCTTTCGCATCGAACACGACGCCATCGCCCAGAGCCCGTGGTTCCGGCTGCCGATCGTTCCCGGTGTGGTGGCCTACGCCTTCGCCGACGTGCGCCCGGAGGACCCGGGGCTCGAGCTGCTCTTGCTCTCGCGCAGCGGCGTCTTCGCCCTCTCCACCCGCGAGGCCACCTACGCCGGCAACCTCGCGCGCGTGGTCGAGGCGCGCCTCTCCTTCGACATCCCCGACCCGCGCAAGCTGCCCTACTGGCGCTACGTCGCCGCCGCGCAGGGTGGGGACGTCCTGCTCCTGCCCTGTGTCGACGGCTTCGCCCTCTACGGGCCAGCTCCGCGCCCTGCCGCGGGCGAGGGCCCGCGCGGCTACGTGCGCCGGGCGTTCTTCTCCCAGGTGCCCGGCAGGGGCCTCGGCGACGGCGCTGGCGACGACGGCGACGGTCAGTTCCAGCTGACCCTGGGCCCGCCGGATGGAGGCGGGGGTGGAGGCGGAGGCGCTGAGTTCGAGGCCAGCTCGTCCCCCGGCGGTCCCTTCGTACGCGACACCTTTCTCGAAGCACGCGCGGCGCGGGGCGGCAACCTGGTCTCCAGCGGCTGGTCCCTGCTCGCCCCCGCCCTGCTCGACGTGGATGGCGACGGCAAGAGCGACCTCGTGCGGCGCGTCGAGAACAGCCTGGCCCTGTGGCTCGACGTCGCGGCGGCGGACGACCCCGGCGGATCCGAGGCGCTGCCCGAGGCCCTGCGCCCCGAGGAGGACAGCCTGGCCCTGACCCTGGTCGACCTCGACGGGGACGGAGACCGCGACCTGCTCGCGCACCTGACCAGCGAGGCGGACGGCATCAAGAACAGCACGCATACGCTGCTCGTCTTCCGCTACGCCGCGGGCCAGTGGTTCGGAGCGCCACCGGCGCAGATCCTGCGCTTCGAGGCAGCCACCCTGCGCGTGCAGGTCGCGGACGTCGACGCGGACGGGACGCCGGACCTGGTGCTGCGCAAGTTCGTCCTGCCCTCGCTGCTGGGCAGCGTGGGCGGGCTCGAGTTCGAGCTGGTGCACCTGGTCTACTTCGGCGAAGACGGCGCGCGGCCCTTCGCCAGGTCCCCCGGGCTCGAGTCCACCGAGCGCTACGACGAGGACACGGTCGCCGGGGTCGTCGCGCGCCGCGACCTGGGCCACGACGCGAGTGGCGACGGCGTCGCGGACCTGCTCGAGATCGACGACAAGGGGCGCCTCGCCATCCGCCGCCTGGTCTACGAGAAGGGCTTCTTTGGCGGCGGCGAGTGGACCCTCGAGCGCGAGCCGTGGAAGCGCTTCGAGACCTCGGCCTCCCTGGTCGACCTCGAGGTGCGCGACGTGGACGGGGACGGAGCCATCGACCTGATCTCGCGCTCGAAGGACACCCTGACCCTGCTGCTCTCCGTGCCGGAGGAGGCCCGATGAGCGCCCTGAACCTGGCCCTGGTCCTGCTCGCCGCCCCGGGGCCGGTGGCCCTTGCGGGCGAGACCCCGGGGCTGGTGGCCAGCGCCGTGCGTGCCGAGCGCGGAGCCCGCCTGGCCCTGGTCGACGTCGATGCGGACGGCGACCTGGATCTGGTCGAGATCTCCCCGGGGGCGAGCCGCGTGCGCGTCCATGCCCTCGAGGCGGACGGCGAGCTGGCCGAGCCGCTCACCGTCGCCAGCCTGCCCGTGGGCGACCTGGCCTGGGACCTGTCAGACCTCGACGGCGACGGAGCCACCGAGCTCGTGGCCCTGGTCGCCGAACAGGACGGGGCCAGCTTGACCCGCGTCCAGGCCTGGTCCCTCGACGCCCGACGCCCCCCGCGCGAGGTGCTCGCGGCCAGCGCCGACCTGCCCCGCGGCCGGCGCGAGGTCGACTTCGTGCGCGACGTCGACGGCGACGGGC
>JAJFFA010000048.1 GCA_021776885.1 Planctomycetota bacterium | reverse complement strand
CAACAGCCCACCGTCGATCTCACCGTTCGCGTTCCCGGCCAGCGAGGTCGTCGGCGTCGTCGGAATGCTCTTCACCGTCGCAGACACGAACGACACCGTCACGCTCAGCGTCGAGGTCAATGCCGACGCGCAGAACGGTTTTCCCGAAGGCTCGTGGGAGACCGCACTGCCCGACCTGGGCGAGGAGCTCGTGCCCTTCGTGGCCGAGGAGTCGGGCACCACAGTCTCCTTCCACTGGGACGTCGTCGGGCAGTACGGGCCGCTCGACTCGGAAGTGAAGGTGCGCGCGACGGCCGTCGACACGGCGGATCCCGGCGAAGAGCCGCTAGGGCACCAGGTCGAGGGTGGCTCCCTCTTGCGCGTCGACAACAACGCCCCGCCGGTGGTCATCCTCAACGTCTCTTCGTTCACGCTGAGCGCGGACAGGCGCCGCGGGATCGTGGTGCCTTACACGGTGAGGGATGCCGAGGGCGACACCCTGGACCTGGTCTTCCAGTGGACGCGGGAGGGCGAAGCGTTCGTGGACCTGCCCGACGATGAAGCGAGCGTCGAGGAGATCCTGGGCGACCCCGCTCTGCGTGAACAGTTCCGCATCGCGACTCCGTACTCCATGCCCATCGCCGGGTTCGCCAGGCCGACGGGCGAGGCTGACACGATCGAGCTGCCGGAGCTGGGCTCGAGCCAGTCTCACCTCTTGCAGTACGCCCAGCAGCCGGGCGGCGACCTGAGCCGCGCGCTCGACGGCTACGAGCTGGAGCTCCTGCGCTCCTCGAAGATCCCGGGCACCCTGGCCGCGACCTGGCCCGCCAATCCGCTGGACGGCCCGGTCGCCGCCCTGCCCACGGGCGAGCCCACGACGGCCTACGTCCTCGATCGAGCGAGCGGCACGACCTGGAGGGTGCGCGAGGTCGACCTGGCCACGGGCGTCGTGCTGGCAGAAGTCGCAAGCGGTGCCGGAACGCCGGACGCGATGGCGCTGGAGCGCGGCGGCGCGGCGCTCCTGGTCGCCGCCCATGACTTCGACGTGCACGTCTCTCGCATCGATCTCGAGACGCTCGAGGTGCGCGTGATCTTCGATAGCCCCGGCGACACGATTCGGGGCCTGGCGAGCCTCGGCAGCCAGGTGGCGCTCGCGACCCTGGGCGACGAGCTCTTGCGCCTGGACTACTCCGACCCGGCCGCGTCGACGCTCGTAACGATGTTGGACGGTCTCGCGACGCCCTGGGGCGTGGCCCTCGACCCGGTGCGCACGAACCGCGTCTATCTCGCCGAGCGCGACTTTGTCGGAGGCGGACGAGTGCTGGTGCTGGATCTGGTCACGCTCTTCGTGGAAACGCTGCAAACCGCATCACCCGGCCTGCCGCGCCCCGAGAGCTTGGCCGTCGAGCGCGGCGGCCGCCTGCTCGTGCTCACCGACGAGACGCGGGGCGACGGCAGCAAGGAGCTGCGCGCGCTCGAGCTGGGCAGTCCCCAGGTCAGCGTGCTCACGGCCGGCGTCCCGGAGAGCGCGGCGGGTCTCGCGACGGGCGAGGGCGACCTGCGACTCTACGCCCTGGCGAACGCGAGCGACCTGTCCGCCGGCGGCGGCGTCGTGCAGCGCCGAACGATCGTGGACTATGACCGGGCGCGCCGGGTGGCGAGCGTGGATGCCGCCTTCGATCCCCCGCTGTCTTCGTCCCAGCCCTGGCGCGCGCAGCCACCTGCCCGCCTGACACTTGCGGCCGGCGTTCCGCGCAGTGGCGCGTTCGTCTGGGACAGCCTCGACATGCCGGGCGGGCATGGACGAGCCTTGCTGCGACTCACGGCGCGCGACTCGGATGCCAGCGTCTTCGAGCACGACGGCGGCAAGCAGGTCCTCTCGGGTCTGGCCGGGGATCCCTTGGTCCTCGGCGACTCGGCGACGAGCGCCAGGACCATATCCGTTGCAACGGGGGACCTGGACGGGGACGGGGATCTCGATCTCGCCTCGGCGAGCTTCGACACCAGCACGCTCCAGGTGTTCTTCCAGACGGCGCCGGGGGTCTTCGACGCGCTGCCTTCACTCATCCTGGGCGGACCGGCGCTGACCGATGGCGCCTTCGCCGTTGCGACGGGGGACCTGGACGGGGACGGGGATTGCGACATCGTCTCGGCGAACAACACCAGCTCCACGCTCAGCGTGTTCTTCCAGACAGCGCCGGGAGTCTTCGACCCGGTCCCCTCGCTCACCCTGGGGGGACCACAGGCGACCGAGGGCACCTACTCCGTCGCGGCAGCGGACCTCGACGGAGACGGGGATCTCGACCTTGCGTGCACGAGCTTTGGCCCGTCCAGTTCCACGCTCAGCGTGTTTTTCCAGACGGCGCCTGGAGTCTTCGACCCGCTACCCTCGCTCACCTTGGGCGGCCCCGGAGTGACCGATTTCCCCGCCGGCCTGGCGACGGCGGACCTGGACGGTGACGGTGACGTCGACCTGGTCTCGGCCAACGTGAGCAGTTTCTCGCTCACGGTGTTCTTCCAGACGGCGCCGGGGGTCTTCGACACCGCACCCTCGCTCACCCTGGGCGCTGTTGGCCCCGGATTCGTGGCCGCGGCGGACATGGACGGGGACGGGGATCTCGACCTCGTCTCATCCAACACCCTCGGCTCCAGCCTCACGGTGTTCTCCCAGACAGGGCCGGGGGTCTTCGACTCCATGCCCTCGGTCACCCTGGGCAGCGCGGCGACGACCGAGTTCCCCATGGGCCTTGGGGTGGGAGACCTGGACGGGGACGGGGATACCGACCTCGTCTCGGCGAACACGGGGGCCGACACGCTCACGGCGTTCTTCCAGATGGAAGCGGGGGTCTTCGACCCCATGCCCGCGCTCACCCTGGGCGACCCACAAGCGACCAATGGCGCCGTGGGGGTGGCGCTGGCAGACCTGGACGGCGACGGGCGCGCCGACCTCGTCTCGGCGAACCAGTTCAGCGACACGCTCACGGTGTTCCTGCAGACGGGGGCCGGCGTCTTCGAGCCCGCGCCAACGCAGACCATGGGCGGCCCGTCGACGACGGGCTTCCCCGGCGAGGTGGCGGCGGCGGACCTGGACGGGGACGGGGACACCGACCTCGTCTCGGCGAACCTGGGAGTCTCGATCGCGACCGGTTCGGTCACGGTGTTCTTCCAAACGGAGATCGGCGCCTTCGATCCCGTGCCCTCGCTCACCCTGGGCGACGTGACGACGAATGAGGGCGCCGTCGGCCTGGCGCTCGCGGACCTCGACGGGGATGGGGATGTCGACATCGTGTCGGCGAACGGGCGCGACCTGTTCGTCGGCGCCGGTGGCACGCCGGCAGGCCAGGACCCGATCATCTCCGAGGGCCTCGACACGCTCACGGTCTTCTTCCAGACCGGGGCCGGCGTCTTCGACTCCGCGCCCTCGCTCACCTTGGGCGGGCCACAAACGACCGATGGTGCCAGCTCGGTGGCTGCGGCGGATCTCGACGGAGACGGAGACATCGACCTCGTGTCGGCGAACGCGCAGAGTGCCACGCTCACGGTGTTCTTCCAGACGGGGGCGGGGGTCTTCGACCCCGTGCCCTCGCTCACCTTGGGCGGCCCGGGGATGACCGAGGGGGCGGCGTCGGTGACGGCGGCGGACCTGGACGGGGACGGGGACCTCGACCTTGTCTGCGCCAACGGGTTCGACCAGACCGACCCCCACCTCCCCGGCAGCCACGTCGCCGGCCTCGACACGCTCACAGTGTTCTTCCAGACGGCGCCGGGGGTCTTC
>JAJFFA010000470.1 GCA_021776885.1 Planctomycetota bacterium | reverse complement strand
GGGTGACCAGGAGCACGTTGTAGCGCGGGCCCTCGGGCGCACCCGGTGCGTCCGGGCCGCAGGCAGCGAGCAACGCCGCCAGGCTGACGGCGAACAGGGCCCTCGCGATGGGGGCGGGATGGGGCGTGCTGGCTCGTGTGTCCATCGGGCGTCTCATTCGCTTTCTTCGTCGCCGAAGCGGCGTTCACGGACCTCCATGGCGAGGCCGCGCAGGTGCTTGTGGATCGCTGCGCCGGGCATGCGCTCGGCGCGCTGGGCCTCGAACCACCACTCGAGCTCCACCAGCCGCAGGCGCAGGCTCGAGCCCACCTGGGCCCCGCCCACCTTGCGCTTGTAGATCACGTAGCTCATCCACCAGACGGGCGAGTTCGGGTCGCGGAACTTCGGACCGTCGACCCAGAAGTTCTGCAGGCTGGGGATCGGCTCCTCGAACTTGCAGACCTCATTGGTGAAGGGGAAGAGGCGCAGGCGCAGATCCTCGTTCTGCAGGAAGAGTTCCTGCTTGAAGCTGCCCCCGAAGAACGCGCGCTCGGGCTCACCGCGGTTGGCGAAGAGGTGCAGCGCCCTCACGCGCTGCTCGGGATCGTCGCTCGAGAGCCAGCCTTCGATGTCGGAGTCCGAGTCCAGGGCCAGGAGACCCGCGGCGCACTCGAGCAGCAGCACGCCGAGCAGAGCCGCGACCGGCAACCAGCGTCGCAGGCTCATGTCGTCCCCCAGGCCAGGCGCACGACCGCGGCCGTCTCGGGCCAGTCGATCCACCACAGGACTCCCAGCAGGGCCCAGCCCAGGAGCACGGGCAGGGCGACCCGCGGGGTCCGCCAGCGCACGTCCCGCGCCTGGCACAGGGCCCCCGCGGCGAGGGGGATCAGGAGCAGGACCAGGGGCAGGCGGAAGCGTGACATGGCGACCAGGAGCGATGTGGCCAGGAAGTACCCGACAACCACCGTCAGGTACAAGCGCGCACGCGTGGAGCGCAGGGCTGCGAAGCCGGGCAGCGCCAGGAGCAGCAAGAGCACGGGACAGGCGACGGCCCAGATCACGCTGAAGCGGCGCAGCAGGCCATGGCCCAGGGCGCTCTCCGTGTAGTGCTCGAGACCCTGGTGGCGCAGGAAGAACGAGAGCGGCACCACGAGGTCGGCCAGCTTCTTGATGCGCGAGCGCAGCAGCCAGGCGGGGTGCTCACGGGCGTAGGCGAGGCCGCGCGAGACGTTCTCGTCGAGGCGGTCCGGGGTGTTGCGGATCTCCTCGGCGCGACGCCAGCCCGAGCCGAGCGGGGCCTGGATCAGGCCGACCCGGCTCTCCCCGATCGGCGCCTCCACGTCCTGGCGGTGGCGCGAGAACGGGGTCAGGTCGAAGTTCTTGTACTCCTCGTTGAGCCCGATGTAGGCGTTCTCGCCGAGGCTCTTGCCCAGGGGCACGACCCGGCCGTAGACGTTGTAGTTCCGGAACGTCCAGGGGACGATCAGGACCGCCATCGAGAGGCCAAACAGGGCGGCTCGACGCAGGCCCTCGACGGCGCCGGGGGCGGGGACGTCCGCAGCGGGGCGCAGCAGGCAAGCCAGGCCGACGAGCAGGGCCAGGACCGGCGCCAGGTAGAGCGGCACCTCCTTGAAGTAGAGCGCAGCCGCCATCAAGAGACCCGCCGCGATCAGGCGCAGGCTGACCGGCTCCTGCGCCGCGCCCCGATCGAGGACCGAGTACACGAGGTACAGGGCCGGAGCGAGGCAGGCGAAGAACAGGGTCTCGGCCCAGAGGAAGTGGGTGAAGCTGGCCAGGGGCAGGTAGGCGCACCAGATCAGGCCCGCGACGAGTGCCGTGCGGCCGTCGAACAGACGCCGCGTCAGCAGCATGATCGACATTCCGATCGAGGCCGAGGCGAGCACCTGCACGAGCTTGACGGCGAACAGGGCGCCCATCTCCAGCCACGAGAGGAACAGCTCCAGGACGAAGGGATAGCCCGGGGGCCAGAGGTAGCGGTAGCTGTCCGAGTAGAAGCCGAACAGGTCCCAGGAGAGGGCCAGATAGACGTAGTTGGCCTCGTCCGACTGCAGCTCGAGCCGCCCCGTCAGCAGCAACAGACCCAGGCGTACGAGCAGCCCCAGGGCGCAGACGGCGATCAGGGGGCGAAGAGAGTCGTTGCGCAAGGTCTTGGGGGGGCGGTCGAGGGCCGCTACCGGGCGCGTGAGATCATAGGGCGCCCATCAGCGCCGACCAACGACACGTTGGGCGGGGAGACGTGCGGCAAGCGGCGCGGATCCGGGAGTCAGCCGCCGCCGTGGGAGCTGGTCAGTCCCGCGGGCTTGCCCGTGCGCTCCTGGACCTCGGCGCGCTCGAGGGTCCGGGCGATCATGCGCCGGCCGCGCGGCGCGACCTTCTCCTTGCCCTCCTCAGCCAGGCGTCGGACGAGTCCGTAGAGGTTCAGGCGCAGCGCCGAGTCCATCAGAAGGGCGTAGGAACGCCCCGTGGGGGAGGCCGTGAGGACCATCGTCTCGATCTCCTTGGCATCGCCGCCGCGGCCCTGGTCGAGGAGGGCTTCGTAGTAGCACGCGGCCTCGTTGACCAGGTCAGCACGGCGTGTCTCGTCCTCGCCCAGCGCCTCGAAGCCCGTGCGCAGCTTGCCGAGAATGTCCCCGCCGCAGGCGACGACGTCCTCGTAGCGGCGATTGTCGACCAGGTGCTGCAGCATGCCTTCGAAGAGCTGCTGGCGCAGGGCCAACTGGGCCTCGTTGCCATCGCGCAAGCCGTCGAAGATGCGGGTCCGAGTCTCCTGGTCACGCAGCCAGTAGCTGAAGCGCAGAAACTCGTGAACGCTCTCCTGGGTGGCCTCGCCCTTGAGGATCGAGTCCGCCAGGCGGTCGCGGCGCAGGGTCATCGCACTGGCGGCCATGCGATTGCTCTTGCGCATCTCCGAGATGCGCTCGAGCAAGTAGTCGAGGTAGCGCGCCCGGAAGCCCGGCACGTGCAGCTCGCCGTTGTCAAGGCACCAGATGTACGCGTCGAGGGCCTGCACCGGGAGGTTCTGATCATCCATCAGGGAGTTGCCGTACGCGAGCCAGGCGTAGGGATCGTTCGACTTCTCCATGACCGGCCGCGGAACGACGCCGCCCACTCGACCCGTCAACTTGGCCTCGGACTGGGTGACGAAGTCCTCCGGCTCGAAGAAGCCGATCAGGCGTGTGACCTCGCTCGCGTCCGGGCGCAGGTAGACGCAGCTGGGAAACTGGCCCACGTTCATCTGGCGCGTCAGCTCGAGGTTGTCCTTCTCCGTCAGGCGAATCGGAACCGCCGCCTCGGACACCCACTCGCGCAGCTCAGGGTCCGACCAGGTCGAGCGGTCCATGCGTCGGCACTCGGGGTCGTCGTCGCGCATCCAGGCCACCAGCACCAGGCGGCCTTCGTCCTTGGCGCGCTCGAGGGCTCCATACAGCCCGAGCTTCTGGAAGAAGCCCGTCTCCGGCGTCTCGTCCTGGGGCGTAGCGGCGGCCGGGAGGGCCAGGAGGGCGGCGCCCAGGCAGCGGAGCAAGAGGGCCGGAGCGGGGCTGATCGCGGTTCGAGACATGGCGGGGTCCAGGGGACGGGACGGTCGTGACGGTCGTGACGGGGGCGCGGAGTCTAGATCGGCCGCTGCGCGGTCGCGAGTCCAGCTTGCCTACGCCAATGGGGGCCACGTGTTGGCGTAGGGTTCAGACCGGCCGGGTGCCGCCAGCCTAACGAGTACCTTACGCGGAAGGGTAGACGGGAGCAGGTGTCGAGGAGTTCCGCTTCCGCTACAAAAGGATCTGAAGGAACCGTCGCCCATGGGGCGTCACGGGTTACACGGGGCCACCGTAAGCTCCAAGGGTCCTCACCGGGGACCGTCCTCGCCGCCGCCCTCCGACCGAACGCCATGATGCTCAGTACTCTCGGCCTGATCGCGCCGCTCCTCGCTCCCACGCCCGTCCCGGTCCAGGCGCCGGCGCCGACCCCCGCAGCGTCCACGGACACGACGGACAAGCCCGAGTGGCGCGACCGCTCGCGCCCCCAGATGCGCAAGCACTGGGATCGTCTGGAGGGCAAGCCCGCACCGACCCTGTCCGCCCTCAGCGAATGGGTCGGCACCGAGCCTCTGTCCTGGGAGAGCCTGCGCGGCAAGGTCGTGCTGATCGACATGTGGGCCACCTGGTGTGCGCCGTGCAAGGCCCAGTTCCCGCACCTGAAGAAGCTCTACGCGGCGCGTGCCAAGGACGGCCTCGAGATCCTCGGCGTGCACTCGTCGCGCGGCTGGGAGAAGCAGGAGGACATGGTGTCCAAGAGCGGCCTGCCGTGGGCCTTCGCGGCGGACAAGCAGTCGGTCATCGGGCGTACCCTCGGCGTGGAGTTCATCCCGTGCTACTTCGTCGTCGACAAGAAGGGCGTGATGCGCGTGGCCGGTGCCGACCGCAACCGGGTCGATGACATCGTCGATGCGCTCCTG
>JAJFFA010000469.1 GCA_021776885.1 Planctomycetota bacterium | reverse complement strand
CGCACCAGGTCGACAACGCGGTCAAGCACCGGGCCGATCAGCCGATCCAGATCCTGGTCGACGCCCGGCCGGTGGGTCACGAACTCGAGTTCATCGTGCAGGACAATGGTCCCGGCATCGCCCCCGAGGACCACGACGAGGTCTTCACGATGTTCAAGACCCTGATGCCGCGCGACGAGGTCGAAGGCAGCGGCATCGGCCTGGCCCTGGTCAAGAAGAGTGTCGAGACTCGCGGCGGTCGCCTGCACCTGATCTCGGACCTGGGCCGCGGCACGACCCTTCGCTTCACCTGGCCCACACGGCGTCCGTAGTCAGCTCGCACCTCTGCCACGCAACAAGTCCATGCATGCCCAATCGAACGGCGACACTGACGTCATCCACCTGCTCCTGGTGGACGACGATCTGATCGATCGCGAGGCAGTGCAACGCGCCTTCCAGAAGCACCGCATCGGCAACCCGATCGTGTGCGCCGAAGACGGCATTCAGGCCCTCGATATCCTGCGCGGCAGCAACGGCGAAGTGCGCATCCCGAGGCCCTGCATGATCCTGCTCGACATCAACATGCCGCGCATGGACGGCATCGAGTTCCTCGAGGAGCTGCGCGGCGACCCCGCGCTCGCCGACTCGATCGTCTTCATGCTGACCACCTCCAACGCCGAGTGCGACAAGATCGCAGCCTACGAGAAGAATGTCGCAGGCTACCTGCTCAAGTCTTGTGTGGGCGAGGAGTTCAAGAACGTGATCGGAATGCTCGACCGCTTCTGGTGCGCCGTCGAGTTCCCCCCTAGCCGTGGCGATCAGAGCACTCCAAAGCCCGCATGACCGACCAAGAAGATCCTCCCCTTCGCACGGTGCTCGTGGTCGACGACGATGACGTAGACCGCGAGGCCGTGAAGCGCTTGCTCAAGGCGTCCTTCAACATTATCGAGGCGGGCGACGGGGCCTCCGGCATGGCCCGACTCGAGGAGCATCGGGTCGACTGCCTGTTGCTCGACTACCTGCTCCCGGATACGGACGGCGTGAGCTTCGTGCAGAGGCTGCGCGAGCAACCCAAGGGCCGCATGCTGCCCGTGGTCATGTTGACCGGGCAGGGCGACGAGAAGGTCGCTGTCGAGGCCCTCAAGGCCGGCGCCGCCGACTACCTGCCGAAGCGCGCACTGACCCGCTCTGCCGTCGTGCGGGCGGTCGAGAACGCTGTAGAGAAGGTCGCCCTGCAGGATGCGGTCGATCGCTACCGGAACGAGATCGAGTCCAAGAACCTCGCGCTGGCTCGCAGCAACGAGGCGCTGTTGCAGAAGAACGACGAGATCAAGGGCTTCTATCAGCAGCTCTCGCACGAGCTCAAGACCCCACTCACGTCCAACCAGGCCTTCCTGTCGCTGCTGCTCGACGGCACCGGCGGAGAGCTCAGCGACGAGCAGCGCGAGTACCTCGAGTACGCCCTCAAGGCGTGCAAGCAGATGACCCATTGCGTCAACGACATCCTCGACGTCAGCCGTCTGAACACGGGCAAGATGGACTTTCACCCCGAGCCCGGCGACATCACGAAGCTGGTGCGTGACACGGTCTCTGCCCTGACTCCCAGCGCCGAGAAGGTCAATGTAGCGATCGAGTGCAGCGTGGAGGACGGCCTGCCGCCCGCCCTGATGCACGAGAAGCGCATCGTACAGGTCATCAACAACCTGGTCGGAAATGCGCTGAAGTTCACGCCCCCGGAGGGCGCCGTGAGCGTCAGCGTAAGCCTCTCCGCAGAGGACGAGGATCAGCTCTGCGTGACCGTCGTCGACACGGGCAAGGGCATGCAGCCCGATGAGCTCGAGCGCATCTTCGAGCGCCTCTACCAGGTGGGCTCGGGCAGCACGGGCTTCTTCTCCGGGATGGGCCTCGGCCTGCACATCTCGCGTGAGATCGTGCGCATGCACGGTGGCCGCATTCACGTCAGCAGTACCCCCGGCGCGGGCTCGAGCTTCAGCTTCACCATTCCGACCAGCCAGCCCCACGTCAACTCGCTGGCCAGCTAGAGCGCTAGACAACCATGGGCAAGATCCTAGTAGTCGACGACGACGAGCTCATCGCGATGGCACTGTCGATCCAGCTGCGCAACGCGGGTCACCAGGTGCTCGTGCTGCACAGTGGCTTGCGCGCGGTTGCGGCAGCGTCGAAGGAAGACTTCAACTTGATCATCATGGACATCGGCATGGCCGCGGGGGACGGGTTGAGCTCAACCATGAACCTGCGCCGCCAGCCACGCTCGGCCCAGGTGCCCGTCATCCTGATCACGGCCGGACGCCACCCCGACCTGCGCACGCGCGCCATGGAGGTGGGCGCCGCCGCCTTCTTCGAGAAGCCCTACGACGAGGCCGCGCTACTCTCGCGCGCCGCTGACCTGATCGCTCTAGACTCGCGCCCATGAATACCCTTACCGCCGAAAGCGGCACGCGCAAGGTGCTGCTCTTGATCGAGGACGACCTCGTCGACCGCGAGGTGGTGCACCGCCTGCTCGAGGACGAGTACGAGATCCTCGACGCGCCCCGCGGAAGCCTGGGCCTCGAGTTCGTACGCACCCGCGACATCGACTGCGTCCTGCTCGACAACCGCCTGCCCGACGCAGAGGGACTCGAGCTCCTGGCAGAGATCGAGGACGAACCCAGCCCGCCCGCCGTGGTCATGATGACCGGCGAGGGCGACGAGGTCCTGGCCGTGCGAGCCCTCAAGGGCGGCGCCCAGGACTACCTCGTCAAGGGCTCCATCTCGCGCGAGTCCCTCGACCGCGCCATCGCCAGCGCCATCGAGCGCAACTCGCTCTCGCGCAAGGTGCGCATTCAGCAGGAGGAACTGCGCAAGTTCGCGCGTACGGTCGCCCGTGACCTGCGCGCCCCCCTGCGCCGCCTGAGCACCCTGTGCCGGCACTTCGCCCGGGTCCACGAACAGGCGATCGACGAGGAGGCGGACGACACGCTCCAGCTCGTGGTCACCGATGCCGAACGTCTGATGCACCTGGTCGACGACCTGATGCGCTACTCCGAGGTCGGCAGCGCCGACTTGAATCTCGAGACAGTCGCCCTCGCGGACGTCGTGCAGACGGTGGTCTCCACCCACCGCGAGGCTGTCGACGCGGCCAAGGCCCAGCTGAACGTGGGCAGCTTGCCGGTGATCCTCGGTCAGGAGAACGCCATCTACCTGTTGATGAACAACCTGGTCACGAATGCGATCGAGTTCGCGGGCGACGAGCCCCTGGAGATCGGCATCAGCTGCGAGGCCGAGGGCGCCTGGTGGAAGATCGTCGTGCGCGACAACGGTCGCGGGATCCCGGAGAGCATGCTGGAGACCATCTTCGAGCCGCTGCACCGGGGCCGCCTGGGGGGCTCGGGGCTGGGGCTCGCCACCAGCCGCAAGGTCGTCGAGCAGCACGGTGGCAAGATCTGGTGTGAGTCGACGCTCGGATCGGGCAGCACCTTCTCGGTGATGCTCCCGGCGACGATGGAGGCGCACGACTAGCGCCAGCCCGGGCTATTCATGAGCCTGTGCCGCAATTATCCTCCGCGGCATGAGCATCGGCAGCATCGCGAGCCTGGGGGGCGGCCC
>JAJFFA010000468.1 GCA_021776885.1 Planctomycetota bacterium | reverse complement strand
CGAGGACCAGGCTCGCAGCGCAGGCGGCCGCGCAGCGGATGAAGAGCGGGTGCCGGGAGGGGTGTCTCATGGTTGCAGGAGGAAGCCTCGGGTTGCCGAGCTTCGCTTGGAATCGGGAGTGGGCTCAAACGCACACCGGTGTGCGTTTGTGAACAGCTCGCGTTCCCCGGGGCAGGTCGGTCGCCGATCGTGTCGTATAGAGCCGTCGGCCGGCTCAGTCACGACGAGAGCGCAAGCGTTCTGCGTAATCGTTTCGCTCCCGGCGCGCGCTGCTTCCGACTTGCAGCGCACGAGCTTGGAGTGCGGTCGGGCGGCGGGCGGTCCCGGCTCCTCGTCTACCGACGAGGGACACGCGCAAGCGCGAAGTTCTCTCCACCCATCACGGTCGGCATGGTCGAGAGTTGATTGCCCCCGCTGCGACTCTCGACTTCGTCTTCTGTGTACCCGCGCAGCTCTTCGATCTCGACCAGGCCGTCGCCATCCGCGTCGGCGGCGCCCACGAGCCCGTCGAGCACCGTGCGTGTGAACAGGCCGTTGCCCTCTTGCTCCCGTGCGAAGCCGAAGTCCGTGCTGGCGGCGAGAACGTAGACGCCGTGTCGCGTGGAATCGGCAGCCGGCTCGACGGGCGACGGTCCGTCGTACCAAGGCACGACACCGCGCTGCGTCCCGCGCGCGCTTCCAGGAGCGGAGCGCCCCGCGTTGCACGTGTCGAGTAGGAGCACCCGGCGGCGCGCCCGAAGGCGCTCCCAAACGACCAGGGAGTCCACCTGCGCCCGTTCCAGGCCCGCGTACGGCTTGTCCGCCGTGGCCTCGGGAGTCAGGAAGAAATACTCACCGGTCTCTGCGCGCACTCCATGGCCCGCGAGGAACACGACGATGGTGTCCTCGGGGCGTGCACGCGCCAGGAACTCGTGCTTGAGCTCCCGGACCTTTCCAGCGGAGGCCTGGGCGTCGATCAGGGTCCTGACGTGGACCGTGCGAAAGAACGTGGACTGCTGGGTCTCGAAGAACGCGACGAGGTCGCGAACGTCCTGGGCGGGGAACCTCAGGTCGAGCTCATCGTCCTCGTAGTCCCCGACACCGACCGCCAGGAGGTAGAGCTCCTGCAGGGGAGGCTGGTAGCGCACGATCAGCGTCTGCAGCTCGCTGGCGGCTCCGCTGGCGTTGATGGCTTGCAGCTGGAGGGTGATCTCCGGGCGATCGCGCGGAATCTCGAGCTCCAGTTGAAGCTTGGCCTCGCGTCCCGTCTCGTCCACCTCGATGCACTTCGTCCGATCGTACTGCAGCTCGAGTCCGTCGACGATGACGCGGATGTTGCGGATGCTCGCGTAATCCGTTGCCCACGCCTTCAAGACGAAGCGGCGCTCCTCCAGGGTTGCGTGGGGGCCTTCCGGCGCCTGTACCTGCAAGTGCGGAGGGTAGGGATTGGCCAGTCGGATCATCCGCTCGATCTCCAGAGCCCGGCTCAGGTTTCGTTGGACGCGAAGAGCTGACCACAGATCCCGGAGGGCTTCCTGCAGCTCCGGGTGATCCAGCGGCAGGCTCCTCGACAGCTCGTCGACGATCGTCTCGAGGAGACCCACGCCAGCGGCGATGTCTCCGGTCTGGAGGAGTAGCCGGGCAAGCAGGAGACGGTCCGCTTGAAGCTGCGGATGGAGCGTTTCGGAGGACGCTTCGAGAAGGCGAACCGACTGCTCCAAGAGTTCGCGAGCTCCTGGGTCGTCGCCCAGCTCCACGAGCACCTCCACCAGGTCTTGCCGCAATTGCAGAACGTCGGGATGCGCAGGCGGGAGATGGCGGGCCAAGGACTCGAGGGCTCCTTGGAGCAGCACGCGCGCGCCGGGAAGGTCGTCCTGAGCCTTCAGGGTCAGCGCGAGGTTTCGTTTGGCCGCGACAAGGTCCGGGTGGCCTGGGGGGAGAAGCCGGCCCCGCGCCTCCAGTACGGACTCCTGGAGCACGCGCGCACCGGCGAGGTCGCCCAGTTCTCTCCGGGTCAGGGCCAGGTTCTGCTTCGCGGCAAGCAGGTCCTGGTGCTCTGGGCGCAATAGCCGCGTCCAGGCAACGAGAACTTCTTCGAAGAGCTCGTGCGCCCCGGCGAGATCGCCTAGTTCGCGCTTCGTCGTGGCGAGATTTTGCTTGGCGCGCAGGAAGTCGGGGTGCTCCGGCGCAAGTCGCGCCCAGATCTCGAGCACCGCTTCTTCGAGCGCGCGGGCGCCTTCGAGGTCGCCGAGGGCCTTCTTGGCCAGCGCCAGATTCGACATGGGCCGAACGAGGCCCGGACGGTCCGACTCGGACGATTGGCTCGAGGTCTTCAGGATCTCCTCGTAGAGTTCCTTCGCGCCGGGGAGATCGCCCAGTGCATAGAGCGTGTCGGCGACGGTTCGCTTCGCGGCAAGGACGAGAGGATGCTCGGGTGGGAGCTGCCCAGCCCTGGCTTCGAGGACCTCCTTGGCGAGCACGAGGGCCCCAGCGTGGTCACCCAGCTCGCCCGCGGTCAAGGCGAGGTCGTACCTCGCAGAATGAACGAGGAGGTGCTCCGGGGGAAGCAGCCGCAGGCGGAGATCGAGGATGGACGCACGAAGATCTCGTTGGTCCGTCAGCAACCCGAGCTGCTGCGCTCGCCGGTCCAGTGCGAGTAGGGCCTGAACCGCAACCTCGTCGACCTCGAGTCCCAGCTGGTCGAGGTTCGCGACCGTCTCCTGCAGGATGCCGCGTGCTAGCTCAAGGTCGGATTCGTCGAACGCTGCGTCGATGCCCTCGAGCAAGGAGAGCACGCTCTCGGGCAGCTCCGTTGACGCTGTCTCGGGTGCCTGGCTAGCGACCAGGTCACTCCCCTGGGGGGCAGGTTGCGTCGGGTCGGCCGCAACCGGTGAGGGTTCCTGGGTAACGGGAAGGAGCAGGGAGGCGTGGAGGAACCAGGCGAGCAGGTCCATTGGACCGCTGATTCTACAGGCGCCCACCGCGCTTCGACGGCGGCCCTGGCTCGCAGCCGTCCGTCGAACCGCTAGCGCTCCTGCCCGCGCCGCAGCAGCAGGTACTGGAAGCGCCCCAGGCGCGGCTGGACGGTGGGCAAGCGCTCGAGCCAGCCCAGCATGCGGCCCAGGCCGTGGGCCAGGCCGCGGCTGCGCGGGGAGAAGTTGCGCGCGCGGAAGTCGACCTCCTCCGGCTGGGGCGCGGCCTGCAGGCCCAGGCGCTCCTCGATCGCGAAGCCGGCGGCGCGGAGTTCGGCTTCGAAGTCGCCCGGGACGAGGGCGCGGAAGGGGCCGATGTTCGGGTCCGGGGAGAGGACGTACTCGACTCCGCCCGGACCGCCGCGGCGGCGGCGCAGGCGCTCCGAGACGTCGTGGAACGAGCGGCGGCTGACGAAGCCGATCAGGGCGCGGCCCCCGGGGGCGAGCCAGCTCAGCATGGACTGCGCCAGCTGCGCGCGCTCGGCGGCGCTCAGGTCCTCGAAGCGGTAGAAGCAGGAGACGACGTCGTAGGCCGCGGCGGGGGGGGCTTCGAAGTCAGGGCCGGGGCTGGGCCAGGCGTAGGCTTCGCCGCGCGGCTTGACGCGGCCCGCGACGAAGGACGCGACCTCCGCGCTGCGCTCCGCGATGTCGAAGCGGAAGCCCGGGCGGCGGCGGGTCAGGCGTTCCGTGACGATGCCCGTGCAGGGCAGGACGTCGAGCCAGCGCGGCAGGGACTCACGCGGCTTGCCCTGCGCGCTCGCGCCGTCCGGGAAGAAGTGCTCGAGGGCCGTGTCCAGGGCGCGCACCTCCCAGGCCCGCGGCTTGTTGTGGCGCAGGCCGTTGAGCACCCGGGCGCGCTGGTAGAGGGCCAGCAGGTCGGGCTCCCAGTCCTCGGGCTCCACGGAGGAGGGGATCGCGCGGCCCGCGTAGTGGTTCCAGTGGCTGACCTGGGAGAGGGGTCGGCGCTTCGGGCCCTTCTTCGGCAGGGTCTTGGGGAAGCCGACGGCCAGCACTGCGATCACGCGCCGGTCGCGCGGCAGGCCGACGCGCTCACGCACCTTCTCCGCGTCCCCCGTCTGCGTGATCCAGAAGGTCCCCAGCCCGAGCACCTGGGCCGCCAGGCTCATGTTCTGGATCAGGGCGCTCGCCGACTGGACGTTGGCCTGGTTCTCCTCGGAGAAGTCGCGCCCGTAGGAGACGACGATGTTCACCGGCGCGTTGCCCATCTGCAGCGAGAGGGCGGCCAGGTCCGCGTTGACCTCGGGGTCGTCCACCGCGACCAGGTCCCACATTTGATAGTTGCAGGAGCTCGGCGCCCAGATCCCCGCGTGCATCACCTGGTCCACCAGCTCGCGCGGCACCGGGTCCGGCTTGAAGCGCCGGATCGAGCGGCGCTGGTAGAGGGCATCCCAGAAGTCGCTGCGCGGCAGCTCGGGCAGCGGCGTCCAGTCGCCGGAGTCCGCCTCCTCCGCACCCGCGCCCGGGTCCGCCGGGGGGGCGTCCGGGATGCCCGCGGACGCGCCGCTCCCCTGCGCGTGCTCCGGCGAGGGCGCGACCGGCGGGCCGGGGCGCGGGTCCTCGGCGTGTTCGGGGTCCTGGGCGGAGGGCATGGGCAGGGAGTCTACGTTCGTGGCCGCCCAGGTGACGGCCTGCGGCCTCGCCGCTAGCGGCGCTGCGGCAGCTCCGGCGGCAGCGGGGGGCCCGTCTGCGCGGGGTCTTGCGCTGCCCCCCGGGGCTCGACGGCCTCCGCGCCGGGCAGGATCCAGGCCCGGCCGGCGCGCAGACCGGGGAGTGAGAAGTGGGGCGCCGTGACCAGCAGATCGGGCCGCCCGTCGCGGTCGATGTCGTCCAGGCCGGCGAGCCCGAAGCCCACGGCGCCGGCCGGGTGCTGACCCGTCCATTGATAGAGCTCTGCGCCGTCCGTGCCGCGCAGGGCGTACACCTTGCCGCCGCGCAGGGCGCCCTCGCTGGAGAGCCAGGCACCGACCAGGAGGTCGCCCAGCCCGTCGCCGTCGAGGTCGCCGGCTCCCGAGCAGGCGATCCCGAAGCCCTCCCCCGGGACTCGCCCGGGGAGCTCGAGCAGGCGTTCGCCCGTGGCTCCCGAGTGCAGCACGAGGGTCCCCGTCGAGTTGCTGCCCGCGTGGGTCGTCTTCCAGTCGCTGGCCAGGACGTCGGGCTTGCCGTCGCCGTCCACGTCGGCGCTGATGGCGACGACCAGCGCACCGCCGCCCGTGAGCTCGAACTCGAAGGACGGCAGCTCGTGGCTGTCCGTCCAGACCGAGACGCGTCCGCCGTCTCGTCCCCCGAGGGGCGCTCCCACCGCGAGGATCGATCCGCCGCCCGGCCAGGCCGCCCCCGCGACCGACTGGCCGAAGCGCGCGCCCTTGGTCTCGCCGTAGAACTCGCGCAGGGGCTGGGCGTTCGCGCCGGAGAGCACCACCGCGCGCCCGGCCGCCCGCCCGCTCATGCTGCTGCCCGGCTCGCCGACCAGGATGTCCGCCAGCCCGTCCCCGTCCAGGTCGCCGCAGCCCGCGACCGATTGGCCGAAGCGCGCGTCCTTCTCGGTGCCGTAGATCGAGTGCACGAGGGCGCCGTCGCGGCCCGAGTGGATGGCGATGCGCCCGGCGCCGATGTCCGGCTGCGGAGCGCCGACCACCACGTCGCCGCGCCCGTCCCCGTCGACGTCCCCGGCCGCGGCCAGGGACCAGCCGAAGAGGTCGCCACGCCGGCCCTCGATCCGAAACAGCTGCGCGCCGCCCCTGCCCGAGTGGGCGTGGATGCAGCCCTCGGTCTCGTCGCGTCCGGCGAAGGGAGAACCCAGGATGACGTCGCTGACGCCGTCGCCGTCCAGGTCGCCGGCGTTCGCGGCGGCGTAGCCGAACTGGGCTCGCATGCCCTGGGCGGGGAGCGTGCTCAGCACCCGCGTTCCCTCGGCCCAGCCGTCCTCGAGCGGGAGCACGACCGGGCTCGGAGCGCCGCTCGACACCAGCAAGAGGGCGAGGAGCGACACCCGGCAGGGTTTCGGGCGCAGCGGAATCACGTTTGCCCTATCGGCACGGGGCCCCGCCCGACCCGGAACACTTGTACGTCCAATTCACAGGACCCGCTGCACAGGGCCCCCGCGCGGCCTGGGGCTGGCTGGCGTAGGATGCTGCGATGAAGCGACGATCCGACGGGCTCCGGGGCGCCCTCCTGGCCCTCCCTCTGGCCTCCCTCATGGCTGCAGCCGCCCCGGCCCAGGGCGTCACGACCCCGGGCGAGCACCTCGGACGGCCCCTGGGAGTGGACTTCGAGCTGGCGGACTGGGAGGAGGTCTCGAGCTACCACCGGCTGCTGGCGGCCGAGAGCCCGCGGGTCCAGGTCGAACGGGTCGGCAGCACCACCGAGGGCCGCGACTTCCTGCGCAGCGTCATCTCGAGCGAGGCCAACCTGGCCAACCTGGAGGGCATCCGGCGCCGCGCCGCGATCCTGGCCGACCCGCGCGGCCACGACGCCGAGACCCTGGCCGCCGCGGTCGAGGACGGGCGTCTGATCGTGTTCGTGTCCTGCGCGATGCATGCCACGGAGACCGCCGCTCCGCAGATGGGCATGCAGCTCGCCTGGCTCCTGGCCACGTCCGAGGACGAGCCCTGGAAGAGCGTGCGCGACGAGCTGGTCATCGTGCTCTTCCCGTCCCTCAACCCGGACGGTCTGGACCATGTCGTGTCCTGGTACCGCGAGACCGTCGGCACGCCCTACGAGGCCTCCGGCCTCTTGAAGCTCTACCAGTACTACGCCGGCCACGACAACAACCGCGACTGGTTCATGTTGACCCAGGCGGAGACGCGCATCGTCACCCAGGAGCTCTACTCGGTCTGGCATCCGCAGGTGTACTGGGACGTGCACCAGCAGGGCTCGACCCGCGAGCGCCTGTTCGTGCCGCCCTTTCGCGATCCGCTGAACCCGAACCTCGACCCCGGGGTGATCGCCGCCATCGACGCCCTGGGCAGCCGCGCCCTGCTGGACCTGACCCGCGCCGGCCTGAGCGGCGTCTCGACCGGTGTCTCGTACGACATGTGGTGGAACGGCGGCAACCGCAACGTGCCCGTGCGTCACAACATCGTCGGCCTCTTGACCGAGGCGGCCTCGGTCGACATCGCCTCGCCTGTTTTCCTGTCGCGCGGCGACCTCTCCGCGCCGCGCGGGTTGGGGGGCTACGCCCCGTCGAACCGCTTCCCCGACCCCTGGCCCGGCGGCTGGTGGCGGCTGCGCGACATCATCGACTACGAGCTGGCCTTCGGAGAGTCGCTCTTCGGCAGCCTGGCGCGCGAGCGACGGCTGTGGATGCAGAACGCCCTCGACGCCGCGCAGCGCGCGATCGAGGCCGGCCGGGAGGACGCCCCGCGGGCCTGGATCGTGCCCGCGGACAACCGCGACCCGGCCGCCGTGCGGCGCCTGGCAGCCGTGCTCCTGGCCTCGGGGGTCGAGCTCTACGTGGCCGAGGGCGAGGTCGAGGCCGACGGACGCCGCTGGCCGGCGGGCAGCCTCGTCGTGCGCTCGGACCAGCCCTATGGCGCGCACGTGAAGGACCTGTTCGAGGTACAGCGCTACCCCGCGGGCGACCCGCCCTACGACGTGGCGGGCTGGACCCTGCCGCTGCTCCTGGGCGTGCACCGCCTGGAGGCGATCGAGGAGCCGCTGGGCGAGCTGGTGCGTGCACGCACGGCGGCCGACGCGATCGCCGGCTTCAGCGGCGACCCGCGCATGCCCTACGAGTTCGGCGAGTGGCTCTCGACCTGGGACAGCGACGCGTGGACCCGGCTCGTGCGCTGGCTGCAGGAGGAGAAGCGCGTCACCTTCGTCGGAGCAGGGCGGCGCGCCGGCGTCCTGGTGCCGGGGGAGCAGGTCGCGAACGAGGACGAGCAGCCGCTGCTCCTGGAGGGGCTGCCGCGCATCGGCCTGTACTCGCCCTGGTCGGGGAGCATGGACGAGGGCTGGATGCGCTGGGTGCTCGACACCTGGGACGTGCCCTACGTGACCGTGCGCAACGAGCACCTGCGCGCGGGCGCCCTCGACGACATGCTCGACGTCCTGATCCTGCCCAGCGTCTCGTCCAGGCAGCTCGACGCCGGCCGCTCGGAGGGATCCGTGCCCTCGGACTTCACCCGTGGCCTGGCGCCGGAGGGCGCCGTCGCGGTCGAGGAGTTCGTGCGCACGGGCGGGCGCCTGATCACCCTCGGCTCGTCGTCCGCCTGGGCCATCGACCTGCTGCGCCTGCCCCTGGTGGACGTGACGCGGGGCGAGGAGGGCGAGGGCTTCTCCTGCCCGGGGAGCGTGCTGCGCGCGATCCCCGAGGAGCACCCCCTGTGCGGCGGACTCGCACCGTCGCTGGCGCTGTTCTTCTCGCGCTCGGCGGCCTGGCGCGGGATGACGGACGACGAGCGCAAGGAAGCGGGGCGCGAGGACACCGAGGTGACCACGTTACTGCGCTATGCGCCGACGCGGCTCCTGCTCTCGGGCTGGGTCGAGTCCCCGCAGGTGGTGGCGGGCAAGTCGGCCTGGGTCAGTGCGGCCCACGGTGAAGGACGCGTGCACCTCTTCGGCTTCCGGCCCCAGTACCGGGGTTGGTCCCAGGCGACGTTCTCGCTCCTGTTCCGAGCGGCGCTGCTGCCCTGGCCGGCGGAGGAGGAAGGCGAGTGAGCCTGCGCGCCTGCGCCTGCCTCGCGGCCCTGTCGCTCGCGGCCTGCACCTACGGGCGGCCCTTCGGTCTGCCCATCGTGCAGCTCGGGAAGGCGCCGCGCGAGGAGCTGCGCGAGGTGCGCGATCCGCAGACGAACCGGCTGCGCGAGCGCAGCCAGGTCATGCTCTGGCCGGACGGCGCCGAGGAGCTGCACGGCAAGCAAGAGCTCTGGTACCCCGACGGGTCGCGGCGCTCGGTCAAGCGTTTTCACCACGGCAGCGAGGTGCCCGGGGGCCTGAGCTGGAATCCGGACGGCTCGCCGCGCTCGGCGTCGGACGAGGTCGCGGGCGAGGATGAATCGATCGAGCTGCGCTTCCACTACGCGGATGGCACGCTGCACGCCGTGGGGCGCAGCCACGACGGGCAGCGCACGGGTGAGTGGAGCTTCTACCACCCGAACGGGAGCCTCGAGAAGCAGGGGCTGTACGAGCGCGGGAAGCGCGTCGGAACCTGGAGCGTGTGGCACGCGAGCGGGGCCCTGGCCTCCCGTGGGCGCTACGAGGAGGACCAGCGCGTGCCGCCGTGGCAGCACTGGCCCGATCCCGTGCCGGGGCCCGAGGCGGGCGCGGGCGAGGTCGCAGGCGAGGTCGAGCCGCCCGAACCGGAGGAGTAGGGCTACTCCCCGTTCGAGTCGTCGAGGGCGCGCTTCAAGAGCTCACCCAGGTTGGTCTCGATGTGATCCGCGGGGTTCTCGCGGGCCAGCTCGGCGAAGGTGCGCGCGCTCTCGGCCTCGCTGGCCAGGATCAGGGCGCCGCCCTTGTGTTGCCGTGAGAGCGACAGGCGTTCGGCGTCGCAGTCGAGGGCGAGGACGCGCACGGAGAGCCGCTGGCCAGGCTTGAGCGTGTCACGCAGGGGACGCGCGGGGTCGCCGGACTCCGAGTTGTGCAGCAGCCCCTCGACGCCGGGGGCGACGGCCAGGAAGGCGCCGAAGGGGGTCAGGACCGTGACGGTGGCCTCGATGATCTGGTCCAGGTAGAGGCGCCGCTCGAGGTCCTTCCAGGGGCTGGCGTGCATCTGCTTCAGCCCCAGGCCGATCTTCTTGCCGCTCTGCTTGATGTGCAGGATCTTGGCGTCGACGGCGTCGCCTTCGCTGAGGATCTCGGAGGGGTGGCCGACGCGCTCGTCCGCCAGATTCGAGATGTGGATCAGACCCTCCATGCCGCGCCCGAAACGCACGAAGACACCGTAGTCCTCGACGCGCGTGACGCGCCCATGGACGACCTTGCCGACCTCCAGGGAGGCGACGGCGCGGGAGTGCTGGCTGACCCGCTCGCGCTTCTGAACCAGGCGCCTCGAGACCGAGACGCGCTGGCGCT
>JAJFFA010000467.1 GCA_021776885.1 Planctomycetota bacterium | reverse complement strand
GCGTCTTCCCGGCGATCTTCGGCACCGTCCTGATGACCCTGATCATGTCGATCCTGGTCGTGCCCTTCGGGGTCCTGGCGGCGCTCTACCTGCACGAGTATGCGACCCAGGGCCTGCTCGTCAGCCTGGTGCGCATCGCGGTCAACAACCTGGCTGGCGTGCCCAGCATCGTCTTCGGTGTCTTCGGCCTGGGCTTCTTCTGCTACATCATCGGCGCCAGCATCGACCAGCTCCTGTTCTCGGATCAGTTGCCCAACCCGACCTACGGCAAGGGCGGCATCCTGTGGGCCTCCCTGACCCTGGCGCTCCTGACCCTGCCGGTCGTCATCGTCGCCACCGAGGAATCCCTGGCGGCTGTCCCGGGTTCCATGCGCGAGGGCTCCTACGCCTGCGGCGCGACCCAGTGGCAGACGATCCGGCGCATTATCCTGCCCCGCGCCCTGCCCGGAATCCTGACCGGCACGATCCTGGCCATCGCGCGCGGCGCGGGCGAGGTCGCGCCGCTGATGCTCGTCGGTGCGGTCAAGCTGGCTCCCGAGCTACCCCTGGACCTCTCTCGCTTTCCCTACGTCTTCCCGGAACGCAGCTTCATGCACCTGGGCTTCCACATCTATGACGTGGGCTTCCAGAGCCAGAACTCCGAGGCTGCGCGGCCGATGGTCTTCACGACCACGCTGCTGTTGATCGGTGTCGTCGTGCTGCTGAACGTCGGCGCGATGTGGATCCGCGCACGGTTGCGGCGCCGCTTCGAGGCCGCACGATGAATCACCCCATGCCCCACTCGACCATGAGCGCAAAGCCCCCCGAGACCCGAGCTGCTGAACAGGGCGGCGATCGACACTCCGCGCCCAGAAGCACGAGCTACCAGGCCAGTGCCAGCGCTGGGCTGTTCGAGACCATCTCGCGCGCTGAGCGCTGGGAGACGACCACCCACGAGAGCATCCTGGGGCAGGATCCCGTGCTGGAGATCAAGGACTTCAAGCTATGGTACGGCAGCGCCCAGGCGATCCACGACGTCAGCTTCAGCGTGCCGCGCGGCAAGGTCACTGCCCTGATCGGTCCCTCGGGCTGTGGCAAGTCGACGCTCCTGCGCTCGGTCAACCGCATGAACGACCTGGTCGACTCGGTGCGCATCGAGGGCGAGATGCTCCTGAGCGGCGATCCGATCTACGGCTCCGGGGTGGACGTGATCGAGCTGCGCAAGCGCATCGGCATGGTGTTCCAGAAGCCCAACCCGTTCCCGATGAGCCTCTTCGAGAACGTGGTCTACTCCCTGCGCATCGACGGCGAGCGCGACAAGACGCTGCTGCAGGAGACCTGCGAGCGCAGCCTCATGGGCGCGGGCCTGTGGGACGAGGTCAAGGACCGCCTGAACGACAGCGCACTGCAGCTCTCGGGCGGCCAGCAGCAGCGGCTGTGCATCGCGCGCGCCATCGCGGCCGAGCCGGAGGTGCTCCTGCTCGACGAGCCTTGCAGCGCCCTCGACCCCATCGCGACGGGCAAGATCGAGGACCTGATCGACGACCTCAAGGGGTCCTACACGGTGCTGATCGTGACCCACAACATGCAGCAGGCGTCGCGCATCAGCGACAACACGGCGTTCATGTACCTCGGCCGCCTGGTCGAGTACGGCCCCACCGAGGGCATCTTCCTGGCTCCTCGTCTGCAAGAGACCGAGGACTACGTCACGGGCCGCTTCGGCTGAGGAACTCCAAGTGTCGAAACACCTTCAGAACGACCTCGAACGACTCGAAAAGCGACTCTTGATCCTGGGGTCCCGGGTCGAAGACGGCGTGCGTCGCGCGATCACCGCCCTGCTCGAGCGGGACACGCGGTTGGCGGAAGAGCTGATCGCGGCCGACGCCGAGATCGACCGCGAGGAGGTGGAGATCGAAGAAGACTGCCTCAAGATCCTGGCCCTGCACCAGCCCGTGGCGACGGACCTGCGCTTCACGGCGGCCTGCCTCAAGATCAACAACGATCTCGAGCGCATCGGCGACCTGTCGGTGAACATCGCCAAGCGCGCCCGCTCATTGGGCAGCGTGGCGCCCTTCGCGGCACCGAACGCTCTGCGCCCGATGGTGGAGGAGACCGCGACCATGCTGCGCGAGAGCCTGGACGCCTTCGTGCGCGCGGACCCCATGCTGGCGCGCAAGGTGCTGGCCATGGACACGCACATCGACCAGCTCAACCGCGGCATCATCGAGGACATGCTGGAGGAGATGCGCCGCGAGGACGGAGCGGTTGAGCAGGCCCTGTCCTTCCTCTCGGTGTCGAAGCACCTCGAGCGCATCGCGGACCACGCGACCAACATCGCGGAGGACGTGGTCTACATGGTCGAGGGCGAGATCATCCGCCACGACCCGTACGAGAAGGCGCGCGCCAAGGGCAGCTGAGGGGTAGCGCAGGCGGCGCGGAACACGGGGGCAGCGAGCGGGCTAGAATCGTCCGCAAAGAGCCCAGCCCGTGATCATCACCTTCCATGTCGGCGTCCTGCTGCCGGCGACCCTCTGCCTTTTCGGGTTCGTGTCCCTCGTCGCGCTCGCTGTCGAGCGGCACCGCGGGTACCTCGCGCGCGGCCTGCGCGGATGGAGCTTTGCGTTCTTCGGCCTGTGGGGGTCTGCGGCGCTGGCAGCGGTCGTCTCGCGCGTTACTTTCCCCGACCACGTACACACCTTCTGGGCACTGCAGGCTCCGCTGGTCGCGCTCTTCCTCGTGTCGGGTCCGTTGCTCTGCGCGACCTTCGTGAGGGAACGCGCGCTCCTGGCGGGGGAGGGCTCGCTGCCGCGCCCGCTCGCCCGCGTACCCGCTGCCGCGCTCTTCCTCCTCGCCATGCTGGGCTTCGGCGCGGGGGCGATCGTGCTGCAGTGGGCCGTGCCCTTCGTGCGCGGCGGGCAGGTCGTGGAGCCGGGATTCTTCGGGGATCTCGGGGAGCTCGCGCGCTGGGGCCTGGGCGGCGAGCGGCCGCACTTTCTCGAGCCGGACAACGCGGCGCAGGAAGAGCGCGGGGTCGGGCACCTCTACCGCAACCTCACGGTCCCGATGGGCACGCTGCTGATCGCGTCCTGGCTCTGGATCGGGTTCGGCCTGCTGGCCGTAGCCGGTAGGGCGATTCCGTCCGTGGTTTGGCGAGCACGCTTCTACCTCCTGGCCCCGTCCCTCGTCGGCATGGTGGGGTTGGTGTGTGCGTCGGCGGGTGTTGCAGAGGAGCGGCTTCTCGATCCGCGCTTCTTCTTGCCCACTGCCGTGCGCCGGACCGGGATCTGGACCAGCGAGCCCGCGGTCATGCGTTCCTTCGGGCCGCTCTTGCTCGTTGTCGCCGCCGTGGCCCTGGTCCTCTTGGTGCTGATCCGACGAGATCGCCGTGACGTCAGCGCTGCGCTGCGCTAGTCGAGGTGCCCGCGCTCCGCGTCGCCCATCTCCACCTGGCCGTCCGGGAAGTAGTCCTTCCAGCGCTGATCCACCGTGCGGGCCGTGGCCGGGTCGCAGGAGAGCTCCTCGGGGTAGCCCGGCTTCATGCGGGCGTCGAGCACGATGGGCGGGGTGTAGCTGGCGTGGTGGTGGATCAGGCGCGTCTCGCGGGCGCACAGGTCGCTGGCCGGGTCGAAGCGCGTGAAGGTGGTCCAGAGGAAGTTGATCGTGCTGCGCGTGGCGCGCTGGGCGTCGTCGCTGAGGACGACCAGGGGCCAGTCCGCGAAGGCGGGGTCCGCGGCGATGCGCTGCGGGATGCCGTCGTCCGCGGCGAAGGGCTCGGTCTCGACCACCAGGCAGCCGGCGGTGAAGACGCGCACGTCGCGCGCGGCGCGGCCCGGGGTGCCCTGGAACTCGCTCGGCAGGCTTCGCCGCGGCTCCCCCGTTCCGACCAGGATGCCCTTGCTGCCGCGCTCGATCGACGGGCCCGCGTAGTCGAGGGAGTCCATCGACAGGTGCGCCAGGACGAAGAGGTCCGTGGCCAGGTCGGCCCGGGCCAGGACGTGGCGCAGCAGCGCCGGGAAGTCCGAAAGGTCGAGGGGCGCGTCGGTCAGGAAGAGGAACTTGGTCAGGGAGAGCTGGCCCTCGCCCAGGATGCGGAAGCCGCTCTTCAGGGCCTCGCGCGCGTAACGCTCCTCGACCACCGCCGCGGCCAGGGAGTGGTAGCCCGTCTCGCCGTAGCTCCACAGATCGAGCACCCCGGGCATGGCCAGGGGGAAGAGCGGCGAGAGCAGCTCTTGCAGGAGGTCGCCCAGGAAGAAGTCCTCCTGGCGCGGCTTGCCGACCACCGTGGCCGGGAAGACGGCGTCGCGGCGGCGAAGCAGCGCGCGGCAGTCCATGACCGGATAGTCGTGGACCTCGGAGTAGTAGCCGTAGTGGTCGCCGAAGGGGCCTTCAGGGCGGCGCGCCCCCGGTGCGATCTCGCCCACGATGCACAGCTCGGCCGAGGCCACGATGGGCAGGGGCGAGTCCGGCGAGCGCGTCGTCGCCAGGCGCTTGCCGAGCACGAGGCTGGCGAGCAGGGTCTCGGGCACGTTCTCGGGCAGGGGCGCGATCGCCCCCAGCATCAGTGCCGGCGGACCGCCGAGGTGGATCGCGACCGGCAGCGCGCGACCCAGGCGCTCGGCCCGCGCCAGGTGGAAGCCGCCGCCCTTCCCGATCTGGGTGTGCACGCCGACCTGCCCGCCCCCGAAGAGCTGGCCGCGGTACATGCCCAGGTTCGGGCCGCCGCTCTCGGGGTCCTGGGTGTAGACCAGGGGCAGGGTCAGGAAGCGCCCACCGTCGCGTGCCCAGGTCTTCAGGGCCGGCAGGCGCTCGAGGGCGTCCGGGCCCTCGCGCATCTCGAGCACGGGGCCGCGGCGGCGCTGCGACAGGCCCACCCGGGCCAGGCGCGTGAAGAGCCGGCGCTCGCCCCAGAGCTTGCCCAGGGTGGGCGGCATCAGCTCCTCGGGCAGGCGCGCGATGCGCTCGATCAGCTGCCGCGGCTCGTCGCCGAAGGCCAGCTGCACGCGGCGCGCCGTGCCGAAGAGGTTCGTGGCCAGGGGCATCGAGGCGCCGCGTACGTTGCGGAAGAAGAGCGCGGGGCCGCCGGCCGCGATCACGCGCCGGTGCACCTCGGCCACCTCGAGCTCGGCGTCGACGGGGGCCTCGACCTCGACCAGCTCGCCCCGGGCGCGCAGGAGGTCGAGGAAGGCCGGGAGGTCGACCGGGGCAGG
>JAJFFA010000466.1 GCA_021776885.1 Planctomycetota bacterium | reverse complement strand
GCCGCCTTCGAGCGCGACTCGCCGGCGGAGCGCGGGCTGGCGCGGGAGCTGTACGACGCGCTCCTCCCGCCGCGCGTCGACTCCTGGGACGCCCTGACCCTCGTGGGCGCGGAGCTCTTCGAGGGCCTCGTCTTCGCTGGGCTCCTGCGCCGCGACGGAACGCGGCTGGGCGAGACGGCCCTCGACCACCTGCCTTCGCTGCCCCTCGGGCTGATGCTCGCTGCGCGCGAGGCGGCTCGTCCTGGCGCGCAGGAGGACGTCGCGATCCTGGCCGCTCCACGGCTCGATGCGCGGCTGCGCGAGCGCTGGAGCGAGCTCGGAGACCTGCCGCTGGGCAGCGCGCCCGAGCGCTGGCGGGCCTGGCCGCGCACGCGGGTTCGGGTGGGCGAGGAGGCCACGGCGCAGGCGCTCTTCGACCTCGACGCGACGCGCACGCGGGTGAGTGTGGTCCTGGCCCATGGCGTGCAGGACCCTGATCGCGAGCGTCCGGCGCTCCTGGCCCTGGCTCCAGGGACGGAGCGGGAGGGGGAGGCGGGCGCGGGGCTCGTGTCCTGCGCCTCGATCGAGGAAGCGTTCGCCGGGCGCGTCGCGCCGGAGTGGGTCGTGCTCGCCGCCTGCCGGACGGGCAGCGGACCGGCGCGCCCGGGGGACGGTGCGGTGGCGCACCTGGGTGGAGCGTTCCTGGCGGCGGGGGCGCGCTGTGTGCTGCTGTCGGACGCGGACCTGCCCCTGGGGCCGACGGTCACGCTGCTGGAAGCTCTGCTCGAGGGAGTCCTGCGGCGCGGGGAGTCGCCGGCCCAGGCCCTGGCTGCCGCCCTGGCCCAGGCGGATCCGGAGCACGCGGCGGCCCTGGCGCGCTTGACGCTGCTGGGGCTTGGGCACGAGCCGCTGTTCGCTGCGCCTGTCGCGCCCGCTGAAGTCGGGGAGCCGGGGGAACTCGGGGTGCCGGGGGAACCCGGGGCCACGCCCGGATCGGCGTGGGCGCGCGGCTGGCTGGTGTTGCCGCTCGCGGCACTGGGCGTCCTGCTGGCCCTGGGCTGGGCGCGCGCGCGGCGCTCCTGACCCGGCCGGGTCACCCCGCGCGCACTACTGCGGGAACGGCTGCGGGATCTCGTCGTCGACGAAGCAGGGCACGCCGCCGAAGGGGACGATGCCCGTGCCGACGTCGGAGATATCGCCCATGCTGTACGTGTAGCCGCTGAGGGTGATGGGGATCGGTTGCGCGCCGGTCAGGCCGTACTCCTTGTGCGCGTTGAACTGCGCGCTCACCAGGCTGGCGAAGCCGCCGCTCCATGTGGGCGCGACGTCGACCAGGCCATCCGACTCGATGCGCACCAGCCGCAGCTCGATGTCGTACAGGCGGCCCGACTCGATCGAGCCGCGCAGCAGGGCGCGGGGGTGCTGGGGCCAGGTCGCTTCGAGGGGCAGGTAGACGTGCTGCACGGCGACGCGGCGTACGCGAGCCAGAACGGCGGGCTGACGCCAGACGACCATCTCGAGGTGCGTGGCGCCGCTCCAGCGCGAGATGGGCTCCTCGACGCGCAGGGAGAGCAGGCCGAGGTTCTGCTCCTCGTTCCACTGGAAGTGGCCGCCCGCGACGCGGGGCACGGAGAGCGGGTGGTGCACCGAGCGTCCGCGGAAGAACGACATCCAGGCCGGGGCCTGGACCCCGATCATCAGGTCCAGGTCGCCGTCCTGGTCGAGGTCGTCGAGGACCGGTGTCGCGTGGTTGTTGAAGGCGGCGCCGGAGGGACCGCCGCTCGAGAGCAGCGCCAGCCCTTGCGGGCCGAGGTTGAAGCTGGGGCTCGCCGGGGACTGGTTGCGCAGGATCCAGAGCGAGTAGCTCCCGGTCTGGTTGAGGACCAGATCGGCGTCGCCGTCGCGATCGATGTCTCCGCTGGCCAGGCCGGAGATGGAGAACGCATCCAGGGCGGCGAGTCGCAGGGCCGGCTCCGCCCCGCTGCGATCCGCGACGAAGAGCCACAACAGACCGCCGTTGCCGCGCAGGGTGGCGGCGATGCGGTCCGTGTCCCCGGGGCGCTCGAGGCGCGCGAGCTTGTCGCCGGTGCGACCGACGGCGTAGCTGGCCTGGATGGCGCCGTGTCGGTCGATCACCCGCAGCCCGTTGGCGGTGACCAGGGCCACCTCGCGCTCCGCGTTCCCGTTCCAGTCGAGGGGCAGCAGCTCCGAGGCCGGGTCCTCGAGGTCGACAGTCTCCAGGTGGCGGTTCCCCGCGCGCTGCAGCGGGTCGTACAGAACGATCAGCTGGGACCCGTCCGCACTCAGACCGATCAGGTCCTCGAAGTCATCGGCGTCGAGGTCCGCGCTCGCGACGCGGCGTACGCCGGCGAAGGCGTTGCCCCCCAGGGGCGTCTCCTTCCAGTCGTTGGTCCGCACGTTGGGCGTCAGACCGATCAGCCCGGAAGCGGTCGCCAGGACGAGAATCTGGCGCGCGCCGTTCTCCTCGGGCTGCACCGCGAGCGAGGTCAGATCCACAGCCGGGTAGGGGGCCGCGATCAAGGCGTGGTACGTGCCCGGTCCGTAGCAGAGGACGGGCGTGTCCCCGAACATCTGCACCACGTCCATGCGCTCATCGTTCGTGAGCTGCGCGCTGATCGCCTTCCCGAAGCTG
>JAJFFA010000465.1 GCA_021776885.1 Planctomycetota bacterium | reverse complement strand
ACCTGGAGCAACCGGAGCTGCGCTTCTTCATCGGCGAGCTGTGCACCAAGACCATCTGGGGTCTCGACCTGCGCCCACGTATGCACGCGATCAGCGTCGGCCAGAGGAGCGTCACGGAAGCGGATCCGCTGGCGCTCTACGTGCCCACCTCCCATGTGGGCGTGGAGATTGGCGCGGGCGTGGGCCTGCACTATCACTACGGCACCCTGGGCCAGCTCGAGCAGGGCGTGGCCTACGCCGAGGCCTACCTCGAGAGCATCGGAGAGCCGCGACCGACGGGCCGCCCGCTCGAGGCCTGGCCCTACCGGGAGGGCGCCACGGTGAAGCTCTTCGTCCTGGCCGGCCACCGCAACATGGAGGGCGAGAGAGCCTTCGTCCAGGAGCTCGAGGGGCTACGCGGAAGGTCGGCCCTGCTGCGCGAGAAGCCTCGCATCGCGTACCGCTACAGCGTCGGTGGAGGCTACCGAACGTCCGACGGGTGGGAGCCCCTGCGAGCCGCCGGCCCCTTCGACACCTTCGGCCCCGAGCTGAGCCTCGCCGCCGCCTTCGAGCGCAAGCGCATCGGGCCCTTCGCCCTGGCCAAGTTCACCCACAGCGGCTCGCAGATCATCGACTGGACGCCGCAGGGCAGCGAGGCGCCGGCCCGCAACCTCTACCCGAGCTTCGTGCAGTTCATGCGCGAGTCCATGCAAGGGATCCGGGACCGCGGTCAGGAGGTCGAGCTGGCGGGAGTCCTCTATCACCTCGGCGAGAACGACATGTCCTGGGGCCCCTCGCGCCAGGCCGCCGCTGCCCGACTCCAGTCCCTCGTGCAGCAGAGCCGGGAGGACCTCGGGCTCCCCGAGCTGCGCTGGTTCGTCAGCCAGCAGCTCCCGACCGACGACGAGCGGCTCAACGCCATCGACGTCAACGCCCAGCTCACCGAGCTCGCCGCCGCGGACCCGCACCTGATCCACATCAAGGCCTTCGACCTCCCCGACCAGGAGCAGCCGCTCGTCCTGGACACGAAGGGCATCGTCGCCCTGGGCGAGCAGCTCGCGCAGAGCTGGCTCGAGCAGCGCTAGCCGGCAAACACCGACGCCGGAATCAAAACCTTCGCGTCCCCGAGACGCGACGCCAGCCAAGAATCCGGACCCGCCCGCTCGCCACGGCAGGCCTCTCGGGCAGGGGGGGAGTGCCAGGGGCGCCCCGCCGCCCCTCAGTCGGACCTGCGGATGCCCAGCTTCTTCATGCGGAAGCGCAGCGTCGCGGGTTTCAGGCCCAGTCGCAGGGCGGCCCCATGGGGCCCCTCGACCACCCCATGGCACTCACTGAGAACCCGCCGCACGTGCTCTCGAGTGACATCGTCGAGGCTGGGTGCGCTGGCCGGCGGAGGGTCGGTGCGCGGCTGGGGCAGGCTGCCCTCAAGGGACAGCTCGGGCCCCGAACAGAGGATCGCGGAGCGCTCGATGATGTTCTGAAGCTCACGAATGTTCCCTGGCCAGGCGTGGGCGAGCAGCTGCTGCATGCTGCCCTCGTCGAAGTTCGAGAGCCGCTTGCCGAAGCGCCGGGAGTAGGAGGCGATGAAGTGCTCGACCAGGAGCGCAATGTCGGTGCGACGCTCCCGCAGGGGCGGCACGCGCAGCGGAAAGACACTCAGTCGGTAGTAGAGGTCGCTGCGGAACTGCCCCTGCTCGACCATCGACTCGAGATCGCGGTGGGTCGCCGCAACGACGCGAACGTTGACCCGGATCGTGGTCTCGCCGCCAAGCCGCTGAATCTCACCTTCCTGCAGGACGCGCAGCAACTTGGCCTGGGCCTCGGCCGAGAGCTCGCCGACCTCGTCGAGGAAGAGGGTGCCGCCGCTGGCCAGCTCGAAGCGGCCGCGCTTGAGCTGGGTCGCGCCGGTGAAGGCGCCCTTCTCGTGACCGAAGAGCTCGCTCTCGAGCAGATCCCTGGGCAGAGCAGCGCAGTTCACCGTGACCAGGACGCGGTCATGCCGAACGCTCTGTGCGTGGATCCTGCGCGCGATCAGCTCCTTGCCCGTTCCGGTCTCGCCCAGGATGAGCACCGTGGAATCGGTCGCAGAGACCTTCTTGGCGTGGGACAGGACCCCGGCCATCGCCGGTGAGCGCCCCACGATGGTGGTGTCCTCGGAGAGCTGTTCCTGGAGCCGCCGGTTGTCATCCCGAAGTTGGCGCAGCTCCCGCTCCACCCGGCGCCGGTCATTGACGTCGCGCAGGATGAGGGTGAACGAGGGCTCGCCCTCGACCTCGAAGGGCGACAGCGTCAACTCCACGGGGAATGACTCACCGCTCGCGCGTCGGGCCGTCAGGCCCTTGGGGGCCCAGACGGACTCGGAGCGGCCCTCGCGAGCCGCCGCCTGGGCCCTCGAGAACAGGTTCGCCGCCTCGGTTCCGGGGAAGAGGTCGAGCGCCGAGCTCTGGAGCAAGGCGTCCGAGTCGCAGCGGAAGACCTGCTCGGCGGAGCGGTTCGCGCGCTGCAGCTCGAGCTCCCCGTTCAGGATCACGACCGCGTCCATCGCCGAGTCGAACATGCTGTGGAACAGGCGCTCGCTCGTCTCCAGCGCGCGTTCCGCGGCCTTGCGCGCCGTGATGTCGTGCCACAGGGTCAGCATCATCGGACGCCCCATCCACTGGGTCATGCGCAGGCTCACGACGACCTGACGCGGGCTGCCGTCCTTCGCCTTGTGGGAGGCCTCGAAGGCGTCTCCACCCGACTCCTTGATCCTCGCGATGTGCCCCTCGGTCTCCCCCGGGTTCGGGAGCATCTCGAGATCCGTGATCGTCAGGCCGGCGAACTCCCGACGCGTGTACCCCATCAGCGCGGGAGCCTGATCGTTGAACTCCACCGCCTTCCAGGTGTCGGGATCGAAGAGCACGATGGCGTTCGGAGACTGCTCGAAGAGGATCCGGAAGTTGTCCTCGACACTGCGCAGGCGTCCGCCCACCAGGCGTCGGTCGAGCTCGACCGAGGCGCGCGCCGCGAAGATCTGGAGGATCGTGCGCACGCTCGTATCTCCATGGATGGGACGGTCGTCGAGGACCGCGACATGCCCCATGGGCTGCCCGTCGGAGCCGATCAGGACCACCCCCAGATAGCTCTCCGCACGGATCTCGCGCAGCACGCCGTCC
>JAJFFA010000464.1 GCA_021776885.1 Planctomycetota bacterium | reverse complement strand
CGGAGGTCCCGCTGTACGTCGTCCCCGCCCTGCAGCACGCCCTGCACGCGCGCCTCGCCGAGCGCCGCGCGGAACAGGGCGCCGAGGCCCAGCGCGTCGACGAGGTCCTGGCCCTGCTCGACTCGAAGTGGAACGGCTTCGTCTTCGAGGCGCCCTTCTCGAAGCAGCGCACGGCCTTCGCGGCCCCGATGCACGACCTCTTCGCGCAGCGCAAGTCCTTCGTCTACCACTTCCCCCACGCCGTCGAGCTCGAGCGCGTCGGCGACGTGCCCTTCATGGCCATCCAGACCCAGATGCAGTACGCCGCGGCCTTCCGCGGCGAGAAGCTCGGCAGCGGTGACTTCATCTCGGTCACCCCCGCCGGCAAGGCCGCCCTCGACGACCTGTACGCCGCCAGCGCCTGGCTGGCGCGCTACAAGAACCTGATCGAGCTCCTGGCGCGCTCCCTGGCCTCGCCCGAGGTGCCCCTGCCCGGGAGCCTGTCGCTCTTCGACTACCCCAGCGGTCAGCCCCCGGCGGAGCGCACCCGCGCGGGCGCCTTCGACGTGCCCCGCGGCCACGCCCTGGTGCTCTGGGCCTGGGCCGAGAAGGACCCGCAGCGCCTCGCCGACCTGCTGCACGAGGCGCTCTTCAGCCCCGAGCCGAACCGCTTCCCGGCCCGCATCTCCCTGCCGAATCTCCTCGGCGCTGTGGTGCGCGAGCGCCAGGACGAGCTGCTGGAGGCGGTCGCTGCGCGCTGCAGCGCCGACCCGGTAGCGGACCTGGCGCGTGAGTTCTGCCCCCACGCCACCCCCGGTGACCCCACGAGCGAAGTCGCCGCGGCGCACCTGGTGCACAGCTACCACGCCTTCCACGCCGCGGGCTCCGAGACCATTCGTTCCGCCGCCCGCGCCGTGGTGCTGGACGAGCTGGACGACTGAAGTCACCCTCGGCGCTCGAATGCGCGCCATGCCCCCCCGCTCCACCCGACCGCCGCTCCCGCTGCTGCTGCTCTGTCTGGGCTACGCGGCCACTCACCTGGTCGCCTGCGCCGGGGACGCCCCCGCGACCGACGCGGCGCCCGGGGGCGGCGTGGTCTGGTTCGAGGAGTGCGCGCTCGCCTCCGGCCTCGACTTCGAGCACCTCTCGGGGCACGTGCCCGGGCGCTACCTGTTCCCCGAGATCATGAGCAGCGGCTGCGCCCTGTTCGACGCGGACGGTGACGGTGACCTCGACGCCTACCTGGTGCAGGGCGGCAGCGTCCCGTCGGGCGGCGGCGCGCCCAACCAGCTCTTCCTGAATCGCGGCGACGGCCACTTCGAGAACGCGGGGGCGGAGAGCGGCGCCGGCGACGGGGGCTACGGCATGGGCGTGGCCAGCGGCGACTTCGACGGCGACGGCGACCTCGACCTGTATGTCACGAACCTGGGCCCGAACGCCCTCCTGCGCAACGAGGGCGGCGGCCGCTTCGTCGACGTGACCCTGGCCGCGGGGGTCGCCGGCGAGCGCTGGAGCGCGAGCAGCGCCTTCGTCGACTACGACCAGGACGGCGACCTGGACCTCTTCGTCGCGAACTACATCTACTGGAGCGTCGACGCGGAGCTCGAGTGCCTCGACCCGCCCCGCGGCGCGACCTACTGCAGCCCCAAGAGCTACGAGGCCCCCGCCCCGGACAGCCTCTACCAGAACCAGGGCAACGGCCGCTTCCGCGACGTCTCCGACGAGGTCGGTCTGCGCGCGCGCTTCGGCAACGGCCTGGGCGTCCTGTGCGCGGACTTCGACGCGGACGGTGCGCCCGAGATCTTCGTCGCCAACGACGGAACCCCGAACCAGTACTGGGACCCGGGTCCGGACGGGACCCTCGCGGAGCGCGCGACGCTCCTGGGCTGTGCCGTCGACGAGCAGGGCCGGGCCAAGGCGGGCATGGGCGTGGCGGCCGCGGACCTCGACGAGGACGGCGACGAAGACCTGCTGGTGGTGAACCTGACCGGCGAGAGCGACTCCTACTATCGCAACGACGGACGCTACTTCTCCGACCGCACGCCGTTGCTCGGCCTGGGCGCCGTCTCACGCCAGCGCACGCGCTTCGGCGTGGCCCTGCGCGACTTCGACCACGACGGCCGCCTGGACCTCTACCAGGCCAACGGCCGGGTGACCCAGCCCAGCGAGCCGCCGCCCCAGGCGGACGAGTTCGCGGAGGAGAACATGCTCCTGCGCGGCGTCCCCGGAAGCGGCCAGGGCCCGCGCTTCGAGGAGCACCTGCCGCGCGGCGGCACCGCGACCCCCCTGCGCGCCACGTCGCGCGCCGCCGCCTTCGGGGACATCGACGGCGACGGCGACATCGACGTCCTGGTCCACAACCGCGACGGCCGCGCGCACCTCCTGCGCAACGTGGCGCCCAAGGCGGGGCACTGGGTCAGCCTGCGCCTGGTGGACGCGAAGGGCGCGGACGCCCTGGGCGCGGTGCTCACGGCCAGCGCCGCCGAGCGCCGCATCCGGCGCGAGGTGCGCACGGCGGAGAGCTACTGCGCCGCCTCCGATCCGCGCGTGCACCTGGGCCTGGGTCCGATCGAGGGCGTCGACGAGGTCGTCGTGCGCTGGCCCGACGGCTCGCAGGAACGCTTCGGGCCCCTCGCGGCGGACGAGGCCCACGAGCTGCGCCAGGGAACAGGGCGCTGAGGGCAGCGCCCCGTGCCGGGCCTAGTGGTAGCGAGCGACCTCATACCGCCCAGGCGCTCGTTGCCGAGCAGCTGTCCCCTGGCCTGCCGCTCGTCCTCCG
>JAJFFA010000463.1 GCA_021776885.1 Planctomycetota bacterium | reverse complement strand
GTTGTCGGGCTTGAGATCGCCGTGCACCAGGCCCGCCGCGTGCAGGCTGCCGAGGGCTCCGGCCAGGCGCTGCCCCAGGGCCCGCACCCGTGGCTCCGGCAGGGGGCCGGAGGCGGCAAGCTCCTCGCGCAGGCTACGGCCGGGGATCAGCTCCATGGCGATCGCGGGCCCCTCGGCGGTCTCGCCACACCAGACCACCTGCACCAGACCCGGGTGCGAGAGGCCACGCCCGCGCTCACCCTCGTCGAGGAAGGCGCGGCGTGTGGACGGGTTGGAGGCGACGTCGGGGTGCAGGAGCTTCAGGGCCAGCTCGCTGTCCGCCCGCCAGGGGCCGTAGTCGCCGCGCAGTCGAGCGCGGACCACGCGCGCACTCGTTCCACGCCCCAGCTCGGGGGTCGAGGAGGAAAACTCCAGGTCCGGACCCGGGGCGGGGGTGGGCGTCTGCGGGGGCTGGTCCACGGCGGCGGGGCTCCTATCATAGGCGCCTCCTCGCTTGCGATCCTCTTCCAGGGCCCCTTCCGGGGCCTCTTCCCGGATCCGCCGGATGGTCTCTTGAGCTTCCACGTCTACAACTCCCTCTCCAAGCAAAAGGAGCCCTTCCGCTCCCTCGAGGCCGGCGTGGTGCGCATGTACAACTGCGGACCGACGGTCTACCAGCGCGCGCACATCGGAAACATGCGTGCCTACGTCTTCGCCGACCTGCTTCGGCGCTGGCTCGAGTACCGCGACTTCGACGTGCGCCAGGTGATGAACATCACGGACGTGGGGCACATCCTGGCCGACGAGGATGAAGGCGAGGACAAGCTCGAGGAAGAAGCGCGCAAGACCGGCAAGGACCCCTGGGCGATCAGCGCCGAGTTCACCGAGCAGTTCTTCCGCGACTGCGAAGCCCTGGGGCTGCGCACGCCCTTCGTCTTCCCGCGCGCGACCGAGCACATCCCCGAGATGGTCGAGATGGTGCGCGGTCTGATCGACAAGGGCCACGCCTACCAGGTCGGCGGCAACGTCTACTTCGACGTGACCAGCTTCGAGCGCTACGGCCGACTCTCCGGCAACCGCGTGGAGGACCTGGACGCGGGCAACCGCATCGCCGTACGCGACGACAAGCGCCACCCGGCCGACTTCGCCCTGTGGAAGACCGACCCGGCCCACGTCATGAAGTGGGACACCGAGTTCGGCCCGGATGGCTTCCCGGGCTGGCACATCGAGTGCTCCGCCATGGCGCGCAAGCACCTCGGCGACCGGATCGACATCCACACCGGGGGCGAGGACAACGTCTTCCCGCACCACGAGTGCGAGATCGCGCAGAGCGAGTGCTTCACGGGCGAGACCTTCGCGACCTACTGGATGCACACCCGCTTCCTGCAGGTCGATGGCGGCAAGATGAGCAAGAGCCTGGGCAACACCTACAGCCTCGACGACGTGCGCGAGCGCGGCTACGAGCCGCGCCACCTGCGCTTCGCCCTGCTACGCGGTCACTACCGCCAGCCCCTGAACTACACCTGGGCGATCATGGACGAGGTGGCCACAGCCCTGAAGAACCTCGACGAGATCCCCCTGCGCATGCGCCGCGTGCAGGCGGGGGAAGAGGGCGCTGCGCAGCCGCAGGCGGGTCTCGACCTGATCGAGGCGGCGCGCAGCGAGTTCGAGCTAGCCATGGACGACGACCTGAACGTGCCGCGCGCCCTGGCGGCCCTCTTCGGCCTGCGCAGCGCGCTGCTCGAGTCGCGGCTGGGCACGGAAGCCGCAGGGGCCGGGCTGGCCTTCCTGGAGCGCGCCGACTCCGTGCTCGGCGTGATCCAGCTCGAGGAGCAGTCCCTCGAGGCGGACGTGGAAGCGCTGATCGAAGAGCGACAGGGCGCCAAGGCCGAGAAGAACTGGGCCCGCGCGGACGAGATCCGCGATCAGCTGGCCGCCCTGGGGATCGAGCTGCAGGACTCCGCCGGCGGAGTGACCTGGCGTAGGCAGTAGCCGAGCGGTTCCGCCTCAGGGGACGAAGGTGACCGCGGTCGCGTTCGAGATGCTGAAGCCGCGCGGAACGAGCTGCAGGCCGCCACCACACTCGGGCCTCGAGATGTTGAAGCTGGCCTGGAAGGCCAGGGTGCGTCCCGGGAGGAGCTGGCCGGCGGGGGGGAAGTTGGCCTGGCTGAAGGCCGCCAGCCCCGGGCCCAGGCGGCTGAAGCCGTTGGACGCCAGGGCGGGAGCGAAGGCGAAGCGCGGTGCGGCGATGCAGGTCAGCCCGTTGCCAAAGGTCTGCGGGCTGCCGACCTCGCCCACCAGGAAGATCACCGTGGACTGGCTCGGCAGGGTCGTGACCGAGAGCAGCAGGTCGTCCCGCGTCACGCTGGTCGAGCCGCAGACCGAGATCGCCGCGCCGCGGCCGCTGGGGCCTGCACAGCCCGCATCGTCGTCGGCGCAGGCGTAGCCCGTGTCGCACTCGCAGAAGGGCTGCACCAGGGTGTCGTGGGTGAAGAGGCGCGCCGAGCCCGGGTCGTTGTTGGCCGTGTTCGTGGTATTCGAGATCAGGGCCTCGTTCCCCGAGACGGCGATCGTCTGGCCGAAGAACTGGCTCGGCCCGCCCAGGTAGCGGCGCGTCTGCTTCCAGGCCAGTGCCTCCTCGAAGACGTGCACGCGGCGCAGGGAGCGCGCGTAGATGCGCCCGGCACCGAGGGCCAGGGACTGGCCGAAGCGGCCGAAGGACACCGGGCCGGGGGGCAGGAGCCGCTGCGTCTGAGTCCAGACTCCGGCGCTGCGCTCGAACAGATACACAGCTCCGCTCTCCGCACGCTCCGCGCTTTCGTGGAAGGCGCCGACCAGTGCGCGGTCGCCCTCGATGTCGATGGAGATGCCGAACTGATCGAAGCTGTCGGTGTGGGAGCCGACCAGGATCTGGGTCTCGACCCAGACCCCCGCGCGGCGCTCGTAGACGTAGGCGCTGCCCGAGGTGCAGGAGCCCGGAGCGTCGTGCAGGCGCGAGCCGACGACGACCGTGCGACCGGACAGGTCGAGGGCATAGCCGAACAGGTCACCCGCTGCCCCGTCGCTGGGCACCAGCTTCGCGTCCTGTTGCCAGGAGACGCCGTCGAAGCGGAAGACGTACGCGGACCCGGGGTCGCCCCCGCCCAGGTCGGGCGTGGCCCCGACGGCGGCCCAGTTTCCGTCCAGGGCGACGTCGCGCCCGAATTGCTGGCCGTTGTAGCCGTCGCTGGCGTAGAGCTTGGTGCTGAGCGCCCAGCCCTGGGGACCCTTGTCGTAGACGTACACGCTGCCCGTGTTCGACCCCTGGGGGCCGCCGCCGTCGATGAGCGCGGCGACGATCACCCGATCGCCGTCCAGGGCGACGTCGACGCCGAAGCCCTGGTTGGCCGGGGCCGGGTCGGGGAGCAGCATGGCGTCCAGGTTCCAGACCCCAGCGACGCGCTCGTAGACGTAGGCCGCATCCAGGGCACCGACCACGGCGCGGTCCCCCTCGAGGGCCGTCGACAGGGCGTAGACGGAGGATCCGGGCTCCTCGATGCGCAAGTCTTCGCACTGCGCCAGGGCGGCGGTCGGGAGGGCTGCGATGAGGAACGGCGTTATCAGGGCGATTCTATTCATGCTGGGGGGCTCCGAGGGCATTGTACGGGTCGCCGCGCGAGGGCCTGCTTTTTCGTGGCGGCGGGTTCGAGGTACCCTGCTGGTTACCGCTCACCACGATCCCGCGCCATGAACACACGCCAGAGAATCCTCACCCTCGCCATCGCCGTGGCCCTCGCCGCCGCGCCAGCCCAGGCCCAGGACGATGACTCGCCCGCCGTGAAGGAATCCGGCGGCGTCGCGGGCCGCAGCGGCAAGAAGGTCCCGCGCTCGAGCGTGTCGGTCAGCGTCGACCTCGAGGGGCTCGCGGCGGAGCGTGCCGCCGACCTGGCCGATGCTCTTCAGGCGCTGCAGCGCGAGCGCTTCCAGTGCGCCACCTGCCCGGCGGCCGAGTACCGCGCCGGGGACTGCACGAGCTGCGGCACGCCGCTCGTGAAGGCGGGGGAGAGTGCAGTCGTCGCGCGGGCCAAGCTCGAGGGCGATCGCTCGTACCTGTCCGTGACCGTGAACCCGCACCACTGGATCGCGCTGAGCGAGATCGAAGCGATGGTCGTCGAGCGCGGGGGCAAGGTTCGGCGCGCGGACTTTCGCGTGCCCACCTACGCACGCATCGCTGTGCGCGGTGGGGCGGAGAAGGACGCGGCGCGTCTGCGCGGCGCGCTGATCGACACCAAGCTGTTCCCCTCCGCCAGCGTCAGCTTCGAGGAGTCAACCGGGCTGCTCTGGGTCAGGCCCAAGACGCAGGAGAGCAGCCCCGTGACCCTGGCCGGGATCGACGAGATGCTGACCAAGATGCGCGGCGAGCTGCGCGTGGACGGAGTCGAGTGGGCCACGTATTGCGCGGTGTGCGGCAAGGAGCCCGCGAGGTCAGGGCACTTCGCGACCTGCAATCCCTGACCACGTCTGGCTTTGTCGGTTAGCGGCTCTCCCGGCCGAAGCACCAGAGGGCGCCGCCGGTGCGCAGGTAGACGTGGCCCGCGTCCAGGGCCGGGGTGGCGTAGCCCGCGTCGTCGAAGCTCGCCGTGTGCAGCACCTCGAAGGGCGAGGAGGCCGAGACGACGCACAGCTCGCCGCCGCGGCTGAGCAGGTACACGTGACCGCCGGCCGCGACGGGGGAGGCGTAGTACGAGTCGCTGTCGACGGGCAAGCGCTGCTTCGAGCGTCGCTCTCCCGACGCGGGGTCGAGCAGGGTCAGGAGCCCCCCCTGGTCGCCCAGCATGAAGTAGGTGTCGCCCGTGACCAGGGGCGAGGGCAGCTGCGGGATGTCCCGGTAGTAGCGCCACAGGAGCGCGTCGTCCGTGACGTCCCCGCGCCCCCCCGGGCGCAGGGCCAGGGCGGCGTTGAGGGCCGAGAAGGACGCGCGCACGTAGTCCCACTCGTCCGCGAAGAGCGCGCCGTTCGCGTCGAGGTCGAGGTAGGGGAAGTAGGGCCGGGCGCGGGGGTCCGGGAGCTCGTCGGCCGAGATGCCGCCGTTCCCGTCGGCGTCGAAGCTGGCGAGGGCGGGCTCGAAGGCGGGCAGCTCGATCTGGTTGCCGCGGTTGTTCAGGGGGGAGGCGTAGCCGTGGATGTAGAGCGTCTCGCCCAGTAGCACGGGCACCGACTTCATCTCCGTGGGCAGCCCGCGCACCCACCTCAGGCGGTCCCCCGACGCGGCGTCATAGGCGTCGAGCAGGAACGAGCCGGGCAGCAAGACCTCCGTCGGCCCCCCGCGGGGA
>JAJFFA010000462.1 GCA_021776885.1 Planctomycetota bacterium | reverse complement strand
ACCTCCGCGACGTTGGGATGATTCATGAGCGCGAGCGCCTGCTTCTCGGCCTCGAAGCGGGCCAGGATCCGGCGCGAATCCATCCCCGGCTTGATCACCTTGATCGCCACCTCTCTCTCGAAAGGCGCCCGACGTCGCGCGCGATAGACCAACCCCATCCCGCCTTCCCCGAGGGCCTCGGTGATCTCATAGTCACCCAGGACGTCGCCCACCGAGAGGGGCGTGAAGAGCGCGTCGCGGACGAAAGCCGTGGTGGTCTGCGCGCCGAGCAACGGCGGCGCCAGGAATCCGTCGTCCGTGTCCTCGTAGGCACGCAGCAGCGTCTCGACCTCGATCCGCAGGCGCGGATCTCCGGCGGTGGAGCGCTCGACGAAGAGGGCTCGCTCGGAGGGCGCATGCTCGAGCGCCGCGAGGAACCGCACCTTGGCCTTCTGGACGACGTCGCCCTCCATCACTCAACCGTCCACACTGTCTTCCCCGCCATCACTCTGGCCGAGCTCCCGCCGCAGCCAGGCCCGGGCGTACGCCCACTCGCGCCGCGCCGTGCGGTCCGAGATGCCCAGGTTCGCTGCGGCCTTCTCCATCGTCAGGCCGGCGAAGAAGCGCAGCATCACGAGCTGGGCGGCCCTGGGGTCGCTGCGCTCGAGCTTGCGAATGGCCACGTCGATCTCCAGCACGCTGTCGAGGGGCGGCTCGACCGACGTCAGCGCGTCCTGGAGGGAGACGCGACCGTGGGCCCCACCGTGCTTCAGGGACTGCCTCTGGCGCGACTGTTCGACGAGCACGTCTCGCATGGCGCACGCCGCCGCTGCGAAAAAGTGTCGCTCGTTGATCCAGCCCCGATCTCCTCGCTCGGTGAGCCGCAAGTAGGCTTCATGCACGAGCGCGGTCGCCCGCAACGCCTCTTCATGGGGGAACCGCAACAGGCGCAGGTGGGCTTGCCGCTTGAGCTCCTCGTAGAGCAGGGGGAGCAGCTCGGCCGCGGTCATGCTCCGGTGTTGTTGGGGCGTAGGCATGGGCTCGAAGAAGACATTGTAACTCGCCGTTTTCGGGGATTGTTGGCCGCTTCCAATGCCACTCCTCGGGTTTCTCCGTCGACGCGAGGAAGGTCGGAGAGCCGGTACTGAACGAGCCGCCCGCCTGTGACAGACTCCCGGCGAGTCCTGTCGGGGCGGCGTATGCAAGGTGTGCGCGGTGGGCCGACGCCCACGTGCACACGCCAACGTCCGGAGGACGGGGTGGTCCCTCGCTGGCAATACCAGAGGCACTTGGAATGGGCGATAGCTCGGACTCGACATGGACGCCCGCTGCGGTGATGGAGGACGCCGAGTGGCTGGAAGCGGACGGCCTCGGCGGGTTCGCATCCGGGACCGTTCGAGGCGCGCGTACACGCCGCTATCAGGCCCTGCTGCTCTCGGCACGCAAGCCGCCGACGGAGCGCTTCGTGCTGGTCAATGGCCTCGAGGCCTGGGTCGATTGGGCCGGAGAGCAGGTCCCGATCTCCCACCAGCGCTACGCGGACGGAACCGAACATCCACGGGGTGATCGGCAGTTGCTGCGCTTCGGCCCAGACCCTTGGCCCACCTGGCACTTCGCGATCGGCGGCGGCTGCGCGGTGGTCCAGGAACTCGTCTGCGCGCGAGCCAACGGGGAGACTCTTCTGCGCTGGCATCTGGTGACCCTCGGGTCGCCCCGGAAACGGGCCAAACCCCGGGCCAGGAGCGGCGCGCCTGCACGACTGCAAGTGCGCTTGCTGCTCTCGGGCCGAGACTACCACGCCCTGCACTACGAGAACTCCGACTTCGACTTCACGGCCCACGAAGCCGAAGGCACGGTCTGCTGGCGACCGTATGTCGACGTGCCGGGCGTCGAGGTTCACTCGAACGCCGCTTACCGACAGGATCCACTCTGGTTTCGCCAGTTCTCCTACGAGGAGGAGCTGCAGCGGGGCTTCTCGCCCACCGAGGACCTCGCCTCGCCGGGCGTGTTCGAGTGGAACTTGAGCGAGGGCCCGGCAGTCATGACGCTGCGGCCCAACTTCGAGCAGACCGCACCCGCGCGGATCGCCGTCGTCGACTACGTCAGCGAGATGTTCTACGAGGAGAGGCTTCGCCGTGAAGGGTCGGAAGGCCTGATTCAGAAGGCCGATGCCTACCTGGTACGCCGCGCGACAGGACACTCGGTTATCGCCGGCTACCCCTGGTTCTCCGACTGGGGGCGCGACACCTTCATCGCGCTGCGTGGCCTGTGCCTCGGGGACAAGCAGGCGACGGCACGTTCGATCCTGAGCTCGTGGGCGACCTCTCTCTCGGAGGGAATGTTGCCCAACCGCTTCCCCGATGATGGCGACGAGCCGGAGTACAACTCGGTCGACGCGGCGTTGTGGTTCGCCGTGGCGTGCCACGACTTCTGGCCGGGAAGTCGACGCCACCGGAGCTACCCGGCCGCGGTTGCGAGCGCCTTGAACGCCATCCTGGAAGCCTACGCCGCCGGCACGCGCTTCGGCATCGCGATGGACGACGACGGACTTCTTCGCGCGGGAGTCGACGGCCTGCAGCTGACCTGGATGGACGCGAAGGCCGACGGCCGCGTGATCACGCCGCGCATCGGCAAGCCGGTCGAGATCCAGGCCCTGTGGATCAACGCCCTGCTCATCGGCGGCGAGCACGATCGACGCTGGAGCAAGCTCGCGCAGCGCGCCAGGCGGTCGTTCGAGGAGCGCTTCTGGAACGCGCAGGCCGACTGCCTGCACGAAGTCGTGGACGTCGATCACGTCGCGGGCAAGACGGACTCTTCGCTGCGGCCGAACCAGCTCCTGGCGGTGGGTGGCCTGCCGCACCCGGTCCTGCGCGGAGAGCGAGCGCTGCGCGTGGTCGAGCGAGTGGAAGCCGCGCTGTGGACCCCCATGGGCCTGAGGTCCCTGGCCCCCGACGACCCGCGCTACTGCGGACGCTACGAGGGCGGGCCGAGCGAGCGTGACGCGGCCTACCACCAGGGCACCGTCTGGCCCTGGCTGATCGGAGCCTTCGTCGACGCCTGGCTCAACGTCCACGGTCGGACGCCGGCGCTGGGTGCCCAGGCCCACGACCGCTTCCTGCGCCCGCTCCTCGAGCATCTGGGGCAGGCTGGCCTCGGGCACGTGTCCGAGATCGCGGACGGCGATCCGCCCCACGCCCCCCGTGGTTGTCCCTTCCAGGCCTGGTCCGTCGGAGAGCTGATTCGCGCCGTGCGGCTCGTCGAGCAAACCGGCGCGGCGGTCGCCGAGGACCAGGGAGCTGCGCTCGGCGACACCTGAGGCCAGGGCACTCCTACGCTCCCCCTCGCGCCCCATTCCGGATGAGACCATGACCCTACCCAAGCCCCTGGACCGTGCCCTGCGATTCGTCGTGATCGCGATCCTGCTCCAAACGTTGTTCTTCAAGTTCTCCGGCGCGGACGAGTCCGTCTACATCTTCTCCGAGCTCGGGCTCGAGCCCTGGGGCCGCATCGGCTCGGGCGTCGCCGAGCTCGTGGTCTGCGCGCTGCTGGCGCTCCAGCGCACGGTCCTCATGGGCGCCCTGCTGTCGATTGCGATCATCGCGGGCGCGCTCGCCAGCCACCTCACTGTGCTCGGAGTCGAGGTCCAGGGAGACGGCGGACTGCTCTTCGGACTTGCCGTCGTGGTCCTCGTGGCCAGCTTGGCGCTCGCCGCAGCGCACCTCGATCAGCTCCCGCGCCGGGGCGGGTCCGCGGCGCCCCGCGAACCGGACGCGGAGTGACGCTCAGCGCGCGCTCCCCCGGGGCAGCAGGTGCAGGCGGTACAGGCCGCTGCGCGCCGTGAGGTAGAGCGTCTTCTGGTCCCGCCCCCAGGCCATGTTGGCCGGCAGCTCCGGACAGCGCAGGGTGCCCAGGTGCTCGGCCTGCGGCGACAGGATCCAGACTCCCCCCGGACCGGATACGAACAAATGGCCCTGCGCGTCGACGACCAGGCCATCGAGCGCCTCCTCCTCCGGGGCGGCGTCCATCGAGAAGAAGAGCTCCCCGCTGCCGAGGTGGCCCTGCGCGTCGAGCGGGTAGCGCGTCACCGTCTTGCGCTTCGGATCCCAGTTGGCGACGTACAGGAAGTCCTCGCCGGGCGAGAGCTCGACCCCGTTCGGGCCAAGCAGCGCGGCGTCCTCGAGGCTGAGACCGTCCGCGCCGAGGCTGTAGACTCCGAAGTGCGGCAGCTCGCGCGCGGGGTCGCCATGGGCCGCAGGCAGGCCGAAGGGCGGGTCGGTGAAGTAGATTCGACCGTCCGAACGCAGCGTCAGGTCGTTGGGGCTGTTGAGTCGCTTGCCTTCGAAGCGGTCGGCGAGCACCGTCAGCGCGCCGCTGCGCTCGAGGCGCGTCACGCGCCGGTTCCCGTGCTCGCAGATCAGCAGCCGGCCTTGCCCGTCGAGGGCCAGCCCGTTCGAACCGGGCTGGTGATAGCGCGACACATCGAGGCCGGTGTAGCCACTCTTCGTGCGATAGATCGAGACGCCTTCGCCCTCGGCCCAGCGGTAGATGACGTTCGCATTCGGATCGCTGAACAGGAGCGAGGCGTCCGGCAGGACGACGGGTCCTTCGGTGAACTGAAAGCCGCTCGCCAGGCGCTCCAGCCGCGCCGCTGGTCCCACGACCTGGTCGAGGCGC
>JAJFFA010000461.1 GCA_021776885.1 Planctomycetota bacterium | reverse complement strand
TGTTCGCCCTGACCCAGGGTTCGGAGGCCTTCCGCTTGAACTCGGTGCGAGCGCTGGACCTCTTCCCGCACACGCCCCATGTAGAATGTGTCTTCACCCTGGATCGAGCTTGAGCCCCCCGCCCCACGACCCCAGCCAGACGCCCGGACGCGCCCTCCCACGCGGGGCGTCCCTGTGCGCGAGCTGTCGCCATCTGCGCGTCGTGCGCTCGGCCAAGGGCTCGGAGTTCCTGCTCTGCCGGCGCGCGCAGGGGGACGCTCGCTTCCGCAAGTATCCACCCCAGCCCGTCGTCTCCTGTACGGGCCACGAGGAGGGCTGATGGAGCTGCGCACCACTCCCGGCACCCTGTTGCTCGCGGTCCCGCAGATGCTCGACCCGAACTTCATGCACACGGTGGTCCTGATCTGCGAGCACACGGGCGACGGGGCCTTCGGTCTGATCGTCAACCGTGCCACCGAGCTCAGCCTGGGCCAGCTCTTCGAGGACCACGCGACCCTGGCGCGCTCGAACCTGCCCGTGCTGGAGGGCGGGCCCGTGGGACGCGACACCCTGCAGTTCGTGCACCGCATGCCGGACGTGATCCGCGAGGGCTACCCGGTGCTCGACGGGCTGTTTCTCGGGGGGGCCCTCGAAGACCTGGCGCGCTACGTCGACGAGGACGCCTACGCCGAGGAGCACGTGCGCCTTTTCGTCGGCTACTCGGGTTGGAGCGCCGGGCAGCTCGACAGCGAGCTCGGCTCGGGCTCCTGGGTGCCCGCGCCCTTCGACGCGGATCTGGTCTTCGGGCCGGCGGAGGCCGAGTCCGTCTGGCGCCGCGCCATGCGCTCCCTGGGCGCCGAGGGCGAGCGCCTGGCCGGCCTGCCCCCGGATCCGACCTGGAACTGAGCCGGCGCCAAGCGGAATAAGGTAGCGAGCCCCCCGCATTCAGCGAGCCCCCCATTCAGCGAAGCCCCGCATTCAGCGACCCCATGGACCCCGAAGCGCCCCAGCAGAAGAAGAAGGAGCGGCGCGGCCCCCTGGGCTGCCTGTTCACGGGAACCCTGGGCTGTGGGGCCTTCCTGGGGGGCGCCGTCCTGGCCGCCGGATTCGGGGCGCCGGAGCTCCTGGCCGAACCGCTGCGGAAGTGGGTCGAGAGCACGGCCAGCACCGACTTCGACGGCTCGGTGCGCATCGAGCGCCTCGATCTGGCCCTCAACAGCGCGCAGCGCGTGGAGGGCGTGCACCTCTTCGACCCCGAGGGCAATGAGCTCCTGGTGGCCAGCATCGAGGGGCCTTCGTTCCTCGAGTGGGCCGGCCTGAAGCCGGACAAGCACCGCTACGCCATCGACCTGGCGCGCTCGCGCATCGAGATCGACGAGAGCGGTGTCTCGAACGTGGCCCGGGCCCTGGGCCGGGGGGGCGAGCCCCTCACCTGGCGCCGAACGGTGGGTCGCAGCGACTCGCGCAGCGTCGAGCTTCAGTTCGACGACGGCGAGCTCGACCTGGCGCCCTGGGCGGACTGGTCCCTGGAGCTGCGCAGCGACAACCTGCAGTGGATCGACCGGCGCGAGCCGCGCCTCGACCTCGACCTGCGGCGCCTGGTCGTGCTGGTCGACAACGACGCCCGCAGCGGCATGTCCGCGAACTTCGACTTCGAGCTCGACGGCGCCGGTCGAAGGGGACGCTTGGAGGGCGGCCTCGCGATCGAGGGCTCACTCTTCGGCGTCTGGCGCTCCATGGACCTCACGATCGAGGGCGAGGGCATTCCGACCGCCCTCTTCGACCGTCTCGCGCAGCTGGACGGCCGCGCCCTGGGGCGGCTCGGCCCCCTGCTCGATGTGAGCGCGTCCGTGGGCGGGGACCCGACCCAGGGAGCGCAGCTGGTGGTCGACCTCGACGACGGTGCCCAGCCCGTGCGCATCGAGGGCACGCTGCAGCGCGGCGCCCAGGAACGGGACCGATCGCCGCGCCGAGAGCGCGAGGTCGAGTTCGGCCTCGGGGACTGGCGCCTCGAGCTCGAGTCGGGCGAGGTCCCGTCCACCTGGCTCGAGCTGTGGGTCGGGAGCGTGGGGTTCGAGCCCGTCTTCGGTCCCCGCGGAGCCCTGGCCGGCAGCCTGGAGGCCCTCGAAGGCGGGCAGCGGCGGCGCTTCGAGGGCTCCTTCGAGTCGAGCAGCGCCTTCGTCGAGGGCGCCTTCGAGGTCGAGGCCCTGGGGCTGCCCCGGGTGGACTTCGCGACCCTCACCGTCGCCCCTGACGCACCCGGCTTCAGCCAGATCCTGTGCACCTGGATCCTGCCCTGGTTCGAGGACCTCAGCTTCCCCGACGGGGGGCGGCCCAGCCTCGACGTCGACTCCCTCGAGGGTCTGGGCGGATCGGACCCGCGGCGCATCCGCGGCCGTCTGACCCTCGACCTGCCGCGGACGTTCGCGACCCTGACCCCGGCCTTCGCCCAGAAGCTGGGCGTGGCGCCGGGCGAGCGACGTCTGCTCCTCGACGCGACCAGCTTCGACCTCGAGATCGAGGCCGGCGTCGTGCACTACAGCGAGGTCGAGCTGCCCCTCCCGGATCATGAGCTCACCTTCTCGGGCAGCTTCGATGCGGTCGAGCGCAACCTGGCCCTCGAGGCGGAGGGACCGATCGCGATCGTCGCCAGGCACATGCTGACGGCCGCGGCCGCGGAGCGCCTGCACGACTCGCCGATGAAGCTCCCGATGCGCATCACCGGCGCACCCCAGGATCCCGAGTTCCTCGGTGACCTCGACGCCCTGGGGGAGGCACGCGAGGTGCTCGAGAAGGGCGCCCGCATCCTGGGCAGCTGGTTCGACGAGCCGTAGCCGCGCTCTTGAATGAGCCGGGTCAGGTCCGGGTCAAGGCGCGCGCTCCAGCCACGTCCTGCGCTCGACCATCCACCAGAAGGCCAGGGCCTTGAGGCCGGTCGTCGCGTTGATCGCCCACCACACGCCGGCGGCGCCGTAGCCCAGGCCCTGGGCCAGGAACCAGGCCAGGGGGATGCGCAGCAGGTTGCCCGGCACGCTGATCCAGAAGATGGGGGCGGTGTGACCGGCGCCGAGCAGGGTCTTCTCGTTCATCGCCTCGGCGGCGACGAAGAGCTGGGACAGGCCCAGGATGCGGACGTAGAGCACCGTCTGCGCCGCCACGGCGGGGTCGTGGGTGAAGTGGGCCACCAGGGGCTGCGCGCCCAGGATGAAGATCAACGCGAAGCCCGCGCCCAGGACGTGGCCCACGCGGCGTACGTTGCGCAGGGCCGTCAGGGCCAGGTCCTGGCGACCGGCGCCCAGGTTGCGGCCGATCAGGGACGAGCCGGCGATGGCGACCCCCAGGTAGAAGGGGAAGCTGACCCCCTCGAAGGCGTTGAAGCCGATGCCCAGGGCCGCGACGACGTCGCGCCCCAGGCCGCTGATCACGAGGCGCATCAGCACCAGGTAGACGCCGGCGTAGATCGCGATCGACACCGACGACGGGAAGCCGATGCGCAGGGTCGCGGCGAACTCGGAGAAGAAGAGCCGCGGCTCGCGCAGCCAGTGCACCCGGTAGCGGTAGCGCAGGAGCAAGAGGCCCAGCCCGACGCTGACCCCGCGCGAGATGCAGGTGGCCAGGGCCGCGCCCGCGATGCCGTGGGCCTCGAAGGGGCCGAGCCCGAAGATCAGGCACGGGTTGAGGATGAAGTTGCAGACCACCGCGCTGCCCTGAAGCAGCAGGGGCACGCGCGTGTTGCCCATGCCGATGAAGACGGTGTCGACGATCGGAGCCAGGGCGATGGGCAGCAGGAACAGGTAGATCGTGCCCAGGTAGGCCGAGCACAGGGTCGCCACCTGACCCTCGAGTCCGAGCCAGCCCGGGATCCGGGGCGCGAGCCGCGTGCCGACGACCCCCAGCACGGTCG
>JAJFFA010000047.1 GCA_021776885.1 Planctomycetota bacterium | reverse complement strand
CCAGGGCCATGTCACGGTGCACGCACTCGCGCCAGGAGGCCTTCTGGGTCAGGACGTCCGAGAGGCCGGGGGAGAGGTCCAGCTTGAGGTAGCGGTTGACACTGGCGCCGCGCATGTCGGCGTCCACCAGCAGGACGCGCTTGTCCTTGCTGGCGAAGGACAGGGCCAGGCCGATGTTGGTGGTCGACTTGCCCTCGCCCTTGCTGCAGGACGTGACGGCCAGGGTCTTGACGCTCCCCAGGCTGCCCAGGGCGAACTTGAGGTTGGCACGCATGGAGCGGAAGGCCTCCGCGATGGGCCCCTCGGGGTCGTCGAGCAAGGGCACGAACTTGTCGCCGGCGCCCTTCACCTTGCAGCGCCCCGACTTGAAGTCGGGGATCAGCCCGAAGACCGCCAGCTTGGTGACGCTCTCCAGCTCGGCCGAGGTGAAGACGAACTTCTTGAGCGACTCGCGCATGAAGGCCAGGCCCATGGCAGACGCGAGTCCCAGGATCAGACCCAGGGCCGCGTGCAGCGGCAGCGACGGCCCGTAGCGCCGGGTGGGCGCCACGGCGGGGTCGATGAACTCGGCGCTGGCGATGGTCGCGGCGCGGCTGATCTCGGCCTCCTGCTGACGCGCCAGGAGGAACTGCACGATCTCGGTGTGCGCACCGAGGCGGCGCAGCGGACCGGCGAGGGTGCGCTCGCTCTCCGGCAGGGTGCCCAGGTCCTCCTCGACCCGCCCGATCTCGCGCCGCAGCGACTCGGCCAGGGAGTCGATGCCCGCCAGGCGGCTCTCGAGGTGCAGCGTGGTGCGGCGGCGCAGCTGCTCGAGGGCGGCGGCGATGCGCTCGCGCTCGCCCGCGGGGTAGGCCGCGCTGCGTTCGGCATAGCTCGCGAGCAGCTCTTCGATGCCACGCGCCTCGTCCTCGAGGCCCGCGACGCGGTTGTCGAGCAGGGTCAAGACGCGCGCCTGAATCGCTTCGATCTCGCTGCGCACCGCGGCCAGCTCGGGGTAGTCGTCGGTGTACTCGGAGGCCAGCGCGCCGCGCCGGCCATGCAGGCTGGAGAGCTCCTCCAGGTAGCCGCGCAGGAGCGGGTCGGCGCTGAGCGCCTCGCCGCTGCCCAGACGCGCGGCAGCCTCGGCGCCCCCCGCTTGCACCGCCGTGCGCGCGGCCCGGGCGGAGGTGAGCTCCATGCCCAGGGCGTCGCGGCGCTCCTCGGCCTGCAGGCTGCGCGCCTGCAGCAGGCCCTTGAAGGCTCCGGCGTCGCTGCGGTCCTGCAGCTCGTACTCGGCCGACAAGCGCGCGATCTCGGACATGTAACTCAGGGTGATCGGGTCGGAGATCTCGACCGAGAGGCGCGAGAGCGCTTCGGTCTCGCCCTGCCGCACGAGGCTCAGGGCCTGGTCCAGGGAGACGCGCTGCAGCTCGTTCTGCACGCGCTGCAGCTCCAGCCCGGAGAGCTTGTCGATGGCGGCCTTCGCCGTCTCACCGATGTCGATCGTGCGCGGCGACTCGGCCTTGAGCGTGACGACCTCGGACTCGGCCTCGTGCAGCAGGTTGATCTGGGTCTCGAGCTGGACACTGATGAAGTCAGCGGTGCGCGAGGCGCGCATCTCCGCACGGTCCTTGTTGCGGTCGAGGTAGTTGCGGCACAGGGCGTTGGCCGTCTCGGCGGCACGCCGCGGATCCGAGTCCTCGTAGGTGAGCTGGATCACGCCCGAGTTGCGTTCGGTCTCGCGCACCCGCGTGCCGGCCAGCACGCGCTCCACCGCCTGGAAGGGCTCGAGGTGCTCGACGAAGTAGGTGCGTCCCGTGAGGTCGGCCTCGGGCTCGAGTTCGACGCGCCAGCCCGAGTACTCCAGCGGCTCTCCTGGAGTGAGGCGCAGGGTCTGGGCGCCGAGGTCGCTCTCGAGCGGGCGCGTGATCGAGCGCGGCAGGGACAGGCTGACCTCGTCCCAGGACAGGAAGTGCACACGGATCATGACCGGACGCTGCAGCGGGTCCGAGGCGGGCAGGGGCACGAGCCGGGCGGCCAGCCGCGTGCCCGCCTCCCAGCCTCGGGAGAGGGAGCCCGCGAGGACGTCGCCCAGGGGCGCCAGCATGGGGTCGTGGACCAGGGTGGTCAGGCCCAGATGCCGCTCGCGGGTCGCCGCGTCGACCGGGGTGTCGAGGGATCCAGCCACCTCCGCAACCGCCTGCTCGGCGGTCGTGCGTGAGCGCAGGATCTCCATCTCGCTCGACGCCATGGGCGCCGAGGTCAGGGCGGCCAGGTCGCCGAGGATGCCGCCGCTGGCCTGGTCGGCATCGAGGATCAGGGTCGCCTTGGCGCGATAGATCGGCGACTTCTTGGCGAGCAGCCCCAGGCTGATCCCAAGGCCCGCCAGCGTCACCACGGCGACCAGCCGCGTGTGGCGCAGGACGAGCTGCTGGACTCCCTCGAGGGAGATGCCGCGTTCTTCCGTGCCGGCGTCGAAGGGACTCGCAGCCATCTAGTCGTTCAACCTGTCTTCGATCAGGAGCACGGTCGCGACCGAGCTCAGTGAAGAGGAGATGCCCGTCAGGATGGGCAGGAGCTCGTCGCGGAACTTTCCGGAACCGCTGCGGCGTACGAACAGGAAATCGTCGGGGCGCAGGGCGAGCATGCCCGCCGGGTCCGGGTCCTCGCCGTCGAAGGTGTGCACCTCGAGGTCGTCGGGGCCGCCACGCAAGAGCACGACCTCGTCGCGCATGGCTCCAGGCATGAAGCCTCCGCCGATGGCCAGGGCCTGGTAGAGGGTCAGGGGTCGGTCCATGACGAAGGTGCCGGGCGTGCGCACCTCGCCGAAGAGGTAGTAGCGTCGCGCGCCGAACTCGACGACGGACACATCGACCTTGGGTTCCTGCAGGAAGACCTCGTAGGCCGCGCGGATCGCCTCGCGCGCCGCCGAGAGGCGCAGACCTCCCACCGAGACCACGCCGGCCAGGGGCAGCGAGAGCAGGCCCTCGTCGTCGACCCGCGTCCCGACCGCGCCGGACGACGAGGCCGTGATCGGAGTCGAGAGCTCGGGATGACCGAAGACGCCGACGCGCAGGAGATCACCGGGCCCCAGGGTCAGCTCGTCCCACGAGAGGCGAGTGGAGAGGGACGAGGTCTCCGCAGTCGGTTCGATCGAGAGGTCGCTGCGACAACTGGCGACGAGGGCCAGTGTCGCGAGCGACGCGAGGCACTTGAAGCGGTTCATTGTGGGGGCTGGCTGGGGGAGGGGCTCGGCGTGGGGCGGCCAGGGACGGCAGCTGGGGAGCGGGTTCAGGGTGTATCGGCGGGGGGTCGGGATTCCTGGGGCGGGGCCGCCCCAGGGGCACCTCCTGGGGTCCCGCAACTGGGAGGACGCCCGGGCCGAGCTGCAGCCCCCCTCGGCGACATCCGATGAATGGCCCATGGCGACCTGGATCGTTGGAGACATCCACGGCTGTGCGGAGGAGCTGGCGACGCTGATCGACGCCCTCGCCCTCGGCCCGCAGGACACGTTCGTCTCGGTCGGAGACCTGTTCCACCGCGGACCGGACCCGGCCGGGGTCGTGCAGCTGCTCGACGCCTGTGGCGCGCGCTTCGTCCTGGGCAATCACGAGGTGCGCGTCCTGCGCCGCGCCGGGTTGCTCGACTCGAACCTGGAGCGCCGCGAGCTCTCCGCAGGGCTGCCCGAGCTCGATGCCGAGGACCTGCGCGGCGACGGGGATCAACCCTGCCATTCGGACCCCCACGAGCGCCGTGGCCTGGTCGAATACCTGAGCCGGCACGACGGCTACTTCCTGCGCGACACGGACCTGGAGCACGCCCGGCCGACCCGCGGGGGTCGACCCTGGAACGTCGTCCACGCGGGCGTCTTCCCCGGGGTTGCCCTCGAAGAGCAGCGCCCCCGTGACCTGATCTCGGTGCGGCGCCTGAACGGGCCGGGTCGCCCCTGGTGGTACGAGTTCCATGAAGGCCCGGAGCTGATCCTCTTCGGCCACACGCCGAGCCCGTTCCCGCGCGCCCACCACGTGGGCGGAGAGCTCTTGGCCCTGGGCCTCGACACAGGCTGCGTCTACGGTGGCAAGCTCACGGCCTACTGCCCCGAGCTCGAGGAGTTCCACGTCGTCCCGGCAGTCAAGGCCTGGGCCGAGGCGTAGGCAGGAGCTCGCTTCAGGCGCGCTTGCCCGAAGGCCACCAGCCGCGCCCGCGCACCATCCAGACCGCCGTGCGCAGCAGGATGCTGAGATCCTTGCCGAAGCTCACGCTCTGCATGTAGCGCTCGTTGATCGCCAGCTTCTCGGAGTAGGCCTCCACGTCGAACCCCGTGTAGCCCTGGGTGATCTGCGCCTCACCCGTCAGGCCGGGCTTGAGCGCGAGGCGACGCGAGAAGCCGGGCACGTGCTCCGCAGCCCAGGACTCGACCGCGAGCATCTCCGGGCGCGGACCGATGAAGTTCATGTCGCCCAGGGCGACGTTGATCATCTGCGGCAGCTCGTCCAGGTGGGTGTTGCGCAGGAGGCGCCCCAGGGCCGTGACCTGCAGTCGCTCGCCTCCGCTCCAGGACTCGAAGTTGCCGACCTCGCGCATCGTGCGGAACTTGATCAGGCGGAAAACCCGCCCGCGCTGTCCCAGGCGCTCCTGCACGAAAAAAACCCGCCGCGGGTCCCGGAACTGAAACAGATTGGCCAGGCCAATGACGCAGCCCAGGGCCAGGGCCGGGACGCCGAACACCGCGAGCAGCGCCCAGTTGAGCAGCGGCTGGCCCAGGCGCACATAGGCGTGGGTCGGGCGCAGCGCGTCCCAGTCGGTTAGCTCCGACGGGGATTCGCCCCCCAGCTCGGGGTTCCGGCGCGGGATCGCACGCTGCGACTCGGCCTGCGTCGGGCTGAGGAGTGTGGTTTCGTGAAGGGTCATGGCAGGCGGCCACGGGGCAGGGGCCCGGGGGGCTGCTTCGTCATCGCTCACCCACCCGGGTGAACTTGAGCGCTGACTGGATCCAGGCAGTCCCACAACACCCTATTGATGAGTCGGCGCCTCAAGGTTTGGACCCATGCAGGCGACCTTGCAGGGGCCGATGTCCCCTACCCGTGTCCCCGTCCAACGCGAGCCGGCCGAGCCTAGCGCCAGCCCGCCGGCATCCCCGCCCCCGCCCCAGGGCGGGTCTGGAGAGGGTGCGCCCCGCCCCCACCGGCTGCTGCCGGCCATGTCCCACGCCGTGGCCAGCCAGGTCGCCCTGGCGCTCGCGGGCCTGATCAGCCTCCCGCTCCTGACGCGCAACCTGGGTCCGGCCCTGTACGGCTCGTTCTCGGTCTTCCTGACCGTCCTTGGCGTGATCACCTACCAGGACTTCGCGCGCCAGATGCTGGTGGTCGAGGGCGCCAACCCGCAGCACGACCCGCGCGACCTGGACGCCCTGACCCGCGCCAGCCGCGTGCTGCTCGGAGCCCTGGCCCTGGTCGTGGGATGGGGCATCCTCCCGCCCGCCGGGGCGATCGCCCTGTTCGTCGCGGTCCTGCTGCACGCCAGCGCCTCGCGCAACTTCGCCAGCCTCTCCAACCAGGGCCGGGTGGGCTCGGCTGCGGCCCTGCGCAACCTGGCCTGGGCCGCCGCGACCCTGCTCGTCTGCGCCCTCTCCTTCTTCCCCGCGGCGCGCAACTACTACGCCTGGCCCTTCGCCCTCGCGAACCTCTTCGTGCTGTGCGCCTACGCGCGCATGTGCCAGCCGCGCAGCGGCACTCCGGCGCGGCGTGACCCCTTCGGCTGGCGCCACCTCGTGCGTTCACCCAGCTGGGGCCGCTACCGAGGCGAGATCCGGGACATGCTCGGGTTCACCCTCGCCGCCAGCGTGATCGTGGCCCTGGACCGGGTGCTGCTCGAGCGCCTGCGCGGGGCAGAGGAGCTGGGGCGCTACGTCGCCCAGGGCGACCTGG
>JAJFFA010000460.1 GCA_021776885.1 Planctomycetota bacterium | reverse complement strand
CCCCGACGCGGGCTCGATCGAGGTCCTGGGTCGCACCTACGAGCGCGAGGCGAACGCGATCCGCGAGCGCATCGGCGTGCAGCTGCAGGAGACGCGCCTGCCCGAGAAGATCACCGCGCGCGAGACCCTGACCCTGTTCCGCAGCTTCTACGCGCGCGGTATCACGGTCGACGAGGCCCTGGCCAGCGTGCGCCTGACGGAGAAGGCCGACGCGCGCGTCGAGACCCTCTCGGGCGGCCAGCACCAGCGCCTGACCCTGGCCTGCGCCCTGATCTCGAAGCCCGAGCTGCTGTTCCTCGACGAGCCCTCGACCGGCCTCGACCCCCAGGCGCGGCGGCGCGTGTGGGAGATCGTCGAGGAGTTCAAGGCCGCGGGCGGGACCGTCCTGCTCACTACCCATTACATGGAGGAGGCCGAGCGCCTGGCCGACCACGTGGTGATCGTCGACGCGGGCAAGGTCATCGCCGAGGGCACACCCGGCGCCGTGATCGCGCGGCTCGACGCGGAGAACATCGTCGAGCTCGTGCCGCGCGAGGGTCGCGGCCTGGACGCGGAGGGCTTGCGCGACCTGCCCGGCGTGCGCGACGTGCGCCACGAGGGCGCGAGCGTCTCCCTGTCCGTGACCGACACGCAGCAGAGCATCGGGGCCCTGCTGGCCCACCTGGCCCAGGAAGGCGTCGCCCTCGAGGCCCTGCACACCCATGCCCCGACCCTCGAAGACGTCTTCGTGGATCTGACCGGCAAGCACCTCCGGGACGACTGATTCCCAGCGCGAACGATGGCCCGCCTGGCTGAACTGCGCGAACTCACGCGCCACCGCGTCCTCGGTTTCCTGCGGCAACCCGAAGCCCTGTTCTGGGTCTTCGTGTTCCCCCTGGTCCTGGCCGCTGTGCTCGGCTTCGCCTTCCAGGGCCGCGGGCTCGAGCCCAGCCGCATCGCCGTGCTCGAGGGTACGACGGGGGAGCTGGTCGAGCGCCTGGACGCGGCCGAGCACGTGCGCCTCGAGCGCTTTGCAGACCTCGAAGCCGCGCAGCGCGCCCTCTCCGTGGCCAAGGTGGACGCCTTCGTCGCGGACGCCCTCGCCGACCCGCCCGTGGTGCGCCTCGACCCCCAGCGCGAGGAGGCTGAGCTGGCGCGCCTGCGCATCGCCGCCGCCCACGCCGGGCTCGGCGCCGACTCCGTCCGCGTCGACCCGGTCACCGAGCGCGGCGCGCGCTACGTCGACTTCCTCTTCCCCGGCCTGCTGGGCATGAACCTGATGGGCACCGGCATCTGGGCCATCGGCTTCGCCGTGGCGGAGCTGCGCCAGCGCAAGGTGCTGAAGCGCCTGCTGGTCACGCCCATGCGGCGCTCGTCGTTCCTGGCCTCGTTCCTGCTCGCGCGGCTGGTGTTCCTCGTGCTCGAGGTCCTGGCCCTGACCCTGGTCGGTGTCTACGGCCTGGGCGTGCCCTTCCGCGCCGGGGTCCTCAGCTTCGGAGTGATCTGCCTCTTCGCCGCCGTCTCGATGTCGGGCCTCGGGCTGCTCGCCGCCGCGCGGGTCAAGACCATCGAGGGCGCATCGGGCATGATGAACCTCGTGATGATGCCCATGTGGCTCGGGTCGGGGGTGTTCTTCTCCTACGAGCGCTTCCCCGCCGCCGTGCAGCCCGTGCTCGAGCTCTTGCCCCTCTCCGCGATCAACGACGCCCTGCGCGCGTCGATGCTCGAGGGCGTGTCCCTCGTCGGCGTGTTGCCCCAGCTCGCCATCCTCGCCGTGTGGACCGTAGGGTCCTTCGCCCTGGCCCTGCGCCTCTTCCGGTGGGTGTGAACCTCCCGCCCCGATCCATCCTGTCCATGCTGTCCACCCTGATCCTGCTCCTGTCGCTCCCGTCCGCCCTGCCCACCCAGGCCGAGGATGCCGTTGAACTGCGGCTGCCCGCCCTCTTCTCCGATGGCGCCGTGCTCTTGCGCGAGAGCGCGGTCCCCGTCTGGGGCTGGGCCCCGGCGGGAGCCGAGGTCGTGCTGCGCGCCGACTGGCTCGAAGCGCCGCTCTCGGCCACGGCCGGGGAGGACGGGCGCTTCGAGCTCGCACTCGAGACTCCGGAGGCCGGCGGGCCCTACACCCTGGGCTTCGAGAGCGGCGGCACCCGGGTCGAGGTCGCGGACGTCCTGATCGGCGAGGTCTGGCTCGCCTCGGGGCAATCGAACATGGAGTGGAAGATCGGCCAGACCCTGGGCGCCTTCGCGGATCCGGAGGCGCTGCGGGCCGACGCGCTGCGCCCGGCCCTGCGCTTCTTCGAGGTGCAGAACGCCATCGCGATGGAGCCCCTCGAGCACTGCTCCGGGACCTGGGTGCCCTGCAGCCCCGAGGTCTGGGACGGCTTCGGCGCCGTGTCGTACTGGTTCGCGCGCTCGCTGCAGGAGGAGCTCTCGGTGCCGATCGGCATCGTCTCGCCCGAGTGGGGCGGCACCGTGGTCGAGTCCTGGACCAGCCGCGAAACCCTCGCCGCCGGCGGCGAGTTCGACGCCGCGCTGCTGCGCATCGACGCCGCCCTGGCCGCGGGGGAGAACCCCGACGACGTCCTGGCGCGGGAGCGCGCCCGCTGGTGGGAGGCGGTCGAGGCGGGCGAGGCTGCGCGCGCCGTCGAGGCAGGTTTCGGCAAGGCCAGCGACGTCGAGTTCGACGACGGCGCCTGGAGCGAGGTCAGCCTGCCCGGCATGTGGGAGGGCGAGCTGGCGGACTTCGACGGAGTCGTCTGGTACCGCCGCAGTATCGACCTGCCGCGCGAGTGGCGTGGGCGCGGGCTGGCCCTCTCCCTCGGACCGATCGACGACCTCGACGCCACCTGGTTCGCGGGGGCGCGGGTCGGGGGGCTGGTCGACGCCAACGCCTGGAACGTGCCGCGGCTCTACACGGTGCGCGGCGAGCTGGTCGAGGGCGGGCGCACGCAGATCGCGGTGCGCGCCGTCGACACGGGTGGGGCCGGCGGGTTCTCGGGGGCGCCCGAGGCGCTCTGGATCGCGCCGCGCGATGCCCTGGACGAGCGCATCTCCCTGGCCGGAACCTGGCGCCAGTCGCGGGGTACGCCCATGGCCGAGCTCCCGTCCTACCCGCGCCAGAGCTGGTTCCACGCCAACACGCCGACGGCGCTCTACAACGGCATGATCGCCCCCGTCGCGCCCTTCGCCGTGCGCGGCGCGATCTGGTACCAGGGCGAGTCGAACGTGCGCCGCGCGGCCCAGTACAGGCGCCTGTTCCCGGACCTGATCGAGGACTGGCGCAGGACGTGGGGCACGCCAATCTCCTTCTACTACGTCCAGATCGCCCCCTTCGGCTACGGCGGCGACGTGGGGCAGGCGGCGGAGCTGCGCGAGGCCCAGACCCTGGCCCTGGCCGTGCCCGGGAGCGGCATGGCCGTGACCATGGACATCGGCAACCCGCTGGACATCCACCCGCGCGAGAAACGCGTCGTCGGCGAGCGCCTGGCGCTCTGGGCCCGGGCGCGGGACTACGGCCAGGACGTGGATTGCGTGCCGCCCCTGCTCCAGGGGCACGCCGTCGAGGGCGGGGCCGTGCGCCTCTCCTTCGGTGAGGGGGAAGAGCTGGTCGCCGCCCCCGGGGGGCTCCAGCACTTCACCATCGCCGGCGAGGACCGGGTCTTCCATCCGGCCCAGGCACACATCGAGGGCAGCAGCGTGCTGGTCTCGAGCGCTGACGTGCCGGCGCCCGTGGCCGTGCGCTACGCCTGGGGGGCCGCGGATCCCGGCACCCTGTTCGACGCTTCGGGCCTGCCCGCGCCCTCGTTCCGCACCGACGTCTGGGAGCGCGAGTGAGGCCGGGCGCGCAAGGGCTCCGCAAAGGCGGGGGCGGTAGCGGAACGGACGCTGGACTCCAGCGCCGCCCCCGTAGAATGCCCGCCATGACCCCGCGCCGAAGGAAGGGCCTGATGTCTCGAGCACTCCCCCTGGCCCTGCTGCTGGCCGCCGCCTGCGTCTCACCCGGGCTGACCCCCGACGGTGGCGCCAAGCAGGGCTACGGTGTGACCCTGTACACCGGTCGCACCTACTTCGACAGCGACTGGGGCAGCTTCGACGAGCAGCGCGTCGGCGGCGTTGCCCTCGACTGTGGTGTGCGCGGCGAGGGTCTGGTCTGGGAGCTCGGCTTCCAGGGCAGCAAGGAGCAGGCCCAGGTGCGCACCACTGCGCCGGACGGCAGCGTGGTCGGTGTGTCCTTCGAGGGCCGCACGCGCGAGCTGTTCGGCGGTGCGCGCTACGAGGTCACCGTCCTGGAGGGGCGGGTCGTGCCCTACGTGGGCGGCGGCGCCTCCCTGTCCCGCGGCAGCCTCGAGTCGTTCCCGGCCGGGGTCGGGGCCCCCGACAGCATCCCGATCAAGGTGCGCAACAGCGAGACCTGGCTGGTGCCCTACCTGCACGCTGGCGTGCGCTTCCCGGTGGGCTGGGACATCGACGTGGGCCTCGACTACCGCTACCAGTTCGGCGCGGACTACGACCTGGGGGACAACTTCCAGGGCTCGGAGTTCCAGGCGGGGCGCTTCGACGGCGACTACCACCAGCTCGCCCTGACCCTGGGCATCGGGTTCTGAGGCGACCCGCGCGGGGAGCGCCGCGCGGGCCTGGTCCTGGCCGTGGTGGCTAGCGCAGCTCGATCTCGAAGCTGCCGCGGACGGCGTCGTCCCACAGGACCCGCTGGAAGGTCGGGTCGTGGAACTCGAGGGCGTAGCGCGCCTCGACGCGGTAGACGCCGGGGGTGTCGAAGGCGCACCAGGGTTCGAGGTCGATCCGCAGGCTGTACGCCTCACCTGGCTCCAGGCTGCGCCGGGCTCCCAGTCCGCCGAAGGAGACGGGGTCGATCGGGTCCTCGAGGGGCGTGCCATCGCGCTCGAAACGGAAGCTGAAGCGGCCGTTGCGCCCGCTGCTCGCCTCCCAGCGACCCCCGTCGTTCCAGTGGACCGGGACGGGGCCCGTGTTGCGCAGGGTGAAGTCGATGCGCACGTCCTGCGCGCGTTCGAAGGAAGGCGCGCTCGGCTCGAAGGCGCCGGCGAGGG
>JAJFFA010000459.1 GCA_021776885.1 Planctomycetota bacterium | reverse complement strand
CCCGACACCGGCGCCGCCCTGCGGCACGCCGTCGATCTCACCTTCTCCAGGTCCGATCCACGCCGCGTCCACGCCCTGGCCCGCGTCGCGGGCTCGACCCGGGTGCTGGCCAGCCGCGACGCCGGTCGCCACTGGCGACGGGTGTCGACGGACTTCGCGCAGCACAGCGCCCAGGAGCTCGAGCCCAGCGCCCTGGCCCGCGGCCCGCGCAGCTGCGGCGAGGGCCTCGTACTCCTGGGTCACACGGCCCGCGGCAGCGTCCTCTTGAGCAGCTTCGACGAGGGCATCACCTGGACCCGGTCGCTGGACGACCCAGGGGTCCCGACGGCCACCTTCCTGGCGCGCGCTGGGCGCGGTTGGGTGCTGGGAAGCGCGGGCGCCGGGGCGCGGCGCTGGGTTCCCGCGCGCTGACCCGTGCGTCGTAATCCAGCCTTCATGATCCCTGGCACGCACCCGCCTAGCGTGGGTGCATGGATGCTCAGCACTTCGATGACGGCCTGCGCCGGGGGCTCCCGCTGCGATGAGGAAGTACCCGCAGCGACTGCTGGCCCTGTCCCTCGGCCTCTCCGTCGCCTTCGCCGGCTCCGAGGCCTGGCTGCGCGCGACCGACTCGATCCCCAGGCAGCAGAACTCGAGGCGCGCGTTCCACGACCATCACCCGCGGCTCGGCTGGGTCGGCTCGAAGAACTACGTGGCGCGCTTCCGCCGCGACGGCTTCGACGGCCTGACCGCCTTCGATGAAGACGGCTTCCGGCGCGTCGAGGTGCCCTTCGAGGGCCCCCCCGATGCGCCCCTGGTCGCCTTCCTCGGCGACTCCTACACCTGGGGCTACGGCGTGTCCCAGGGCGAGGTCTTCGCGGACCACCTGCAGCGCGCACTGGGCCAGCGCGCCCGCGTCGCCAATTTCGGAATCACCGGCTTCAGCACGGGCCAGGAGTGGATCCTGCTGGAGGACATCGTCCTGCCCCGCGCGCCGCGCATCGTGACCGTGGTCTTCTGCCCCAACGACCTGCTGGACAACACCGATTCCTGGGGCGGCCGGCGGCCCTGGTTCCAGCTGGTCGATGGTGTGGTCCAGCGCGAGAACCTGCCCGTCGAGCGCAAGATCACGGGCCCGCTCTACGCCTTCGCCCGGCGCTCCCTGGCCTACACGGCGCTGCGCTACCGACTGAACGTGCTGGCGGAGCGCTTCCGCTCGTCCCACGCCGCCCCGCCCCGGGATCACATGGCCTCTCCGGCGGGCGACACGCGTGAGCTCTGGGAGCTCCAGCTGGCGATCCTGCGCGAGATGCGCGACCAGTGCCGCGCGGCCGCGCCGCCCGTAGAGCTGCGCGTCGCCTACGCGCCGGGCCTCGCGAACCTGCGCGGCGACGACGCGCTCCCGCAGGAGCTGGGACGGGTCTGTGCGCAGCTGGAGATCCCCTACTTCGACCCCTGTGACGCCTTCCGCCAGGCCTGGGCGGACGCACACGACTCGGGAAGCGCGGGGCAGCCGCTGCTCTTCCCCCTCGACACGCACTGGGCCCAGGCGGGCCACGCCCTGTTCGCGCGGCTGCTCTTCGAGCACTTCGACGGGCCCGGCGGAGACTGACGCGAGGCCAACGCTCCGGCCCTTTCAACGCGGTGCGAGCAAGCCCTCGAGCGCCCCGCGCAACGCGGCGCGCCGCTCCGCCGTCGGGTACACCCGCGCGTCCACCGCGATCCCGTGGCCGCGCAGGAACGCACCCAGGCCTTCGAGCCAGGCCTGGGGCGTCAGGACACGCGAGCCCGCGACCGGACGCGTGGCGTCCGCGCGCAGGGCCACCCGCATGCCCAGGGCCGCGAGGCGCCCGACGTCCAGCGCGCTGCGCTCGGCGTGGACCGTGCCCTGGGACAGGAGCACGCCGCGGAACAGGCCCGGTGAGTGCACGGCCACGTCGAAGGCCAGCATGGCCCCGACGCCCTCGCCCGCGACGACCTGGGCGCTGCGGTCGACCGGGTGCTCGGCGCGGAAGGCGTCGAGGGCGCGGTCGATGGTCGCCGCGTAGCTGGCAGCCCTCAAGGGGAAGTCCTCGGGCAGCTCACCGATCCAGGACATGCCCTGCTCCGGCGCCGTGCCCAGGAGGACGCGACCCGACGGAGCGAGCAGGGCGAACCCGAGCTCGTCGGCCAGGTCGCGCCAGACCCCGTTCACGACCTGCTCCTTGGTCGAACCGTGGTCGTGCAGAACCACGACCAGCGGCCAGCCCTCGCGGCCGACGAGGGAGCTCGGCACGTGGAACGCCGCCTCGCTCTGGTAGGCCAGCGCCGCCTGCCCCGACGCACTCCAGCGCCGCATCGAGGCGGCAAAGCGCGGCTCGTCACGCAGGGGCACGAGGTCTGCGTCCTTGAGCACCACGTCGAGGCGGTCACGGGTCGTGTCGAGGCCCAGGGTCACCGTCCGCTCGAGGACGTCGAGGGCCTCCTGCGTGCGTCCGGCGCGGGTCAGGGCGCAGGCCAGGTTGTAGGTCGCCGTCGGGGCGTGGGGCACGAGTGCGATGCAGGCCTGGAAGGCCTCGACGGCGCGGGTGAAGCTGCCGGACTGCAGCGCCGTGATGCCCTCCTGGAAGGCGTCGTGGTAGCGCGCGGGTCGCGTATCCACGAAGGCCAGAGACGCGGGCAGGGTCGCCGTCCCGGCAGCCAGTGTCGCCCCCGCGGCCCCGGCCACCCGCCTCGGCCCGCTGTCCGGCGTGGCGTAGTCGACGCGCCGCAGCACCAGCAGCAGGCGCTCCACCGCGGGGTCCGTGTCGCCGTAGGCCTTGCGGAACAGGCCCAGGGCCTCCTCGTAGAAGCTGCGCGCCGCCGCGGGATCGCCGCGCCGCTCCTCGAGCCGCCCGAGGGACTCGAAGCTCGAGGCCAGGTCCGGCAGGTCGACCCGGCCTGGCGTGAGCCGGATCGTGCGCCCCTCCTCAAGCGCCGCCTCGGCCGCGGCGAAGGCGCCCAGGTCGACGAGTACGTTGCCCAACCGCGTCAGGATCTCGGCCGTCTCCAGGTCGCGCCGTCCCCCCCTCTTGCGCTCGTCGAGGGCGGCTTGAAAGGCGTCGCGCGCGGCGGCGAGGTCTCCCTCGGCCCAGGCCACGTCACCCAGCGTGACCCAGGCCGCGGCCGCCGCGACGACGCGGCCGGCGAGCGGCGCGCCCGGGCCTGGATCCACGGGGTCGGGCAGGGCACGCAGGGCGCGCAGGGCCAGGGCGCGCGCGGCCTCGCGGTCCCCGCGCAGGAGGTGGGCGCTGGCCAGGGTACGCAGCACGTGGCTGACCGCCGGGTGGCGCTCGCCCAGCTCGCGCTCGCGCAGCGCCAGAGAGCGGTCGAGCAGCGGGATCGCGCGCGTCGGTTGACCGAGGTTCTCGTAGGTGCGCCCGATCGCCTCGAACAGGGACGCCTGCAGCAGCGGCTGGTCGACGTAGTGCGCGGCCGCCCGCGCCGCCCCCAGGGCGACCAGGTCGCGGGCGGAGACCGGCGTGCGCACGTCATCTGCCGCGACCAGGAACAGGTCGGTGACGAAGTCCAGCACCGCGCGCTTGCGCTCGGCCTCGGCCCGGGCCTCGAGGGCGGTGGCCTCCGCGCGGTCGCGCTGGCGCCGGATCGCGGCGTTGGCGCCGAACAATCCGATTGGGGTGCCGACCACGACCAGCGCCACGAGCAAGAGCAGCGCGGAGAGGGTCGGGCGGCGACGGACGAAGCGGCCGACGCGGCGCGGCACGCTCGCGGGGCGGGCCAGGATCGGGCGGAAGGAGAGGAAGCGCTCGAGGTCCGCACCGAAGTCGGCGGCGCTCGAGTAGCGCCGCGCGGGATCCTTCTCGAGGGCGGTCAGGCAGATCGTCTCGAGGTCGCGCGGCATCCCGGGGTGGTGCCGGCGGGGTGGTGTGGGCTCGCTGCCCTGGATGCGGGCCAGCACGTCCTGGGTGGTCTTGCCGTCGAAGGGTCGGCGCAGGGTGATCAGCTCGTAGAGCAGGACGCCCAGGGCATGCACGTCGGTGCGCGCGTCGACACCGCGCGCACCGCGCACCTGTTCGGGGGCGACGTAGTGGGGTGTCCCGGCCAGGTCACCCGTGCGCGTCAGCCCCGGCTCGTCGGCCACGTGGGCCAGCCCCAGGTCGAACAGACGCGCGCGACCATGGACGTCGACCAGGACGTTGGAGGGCTTGACGTC
>JAJFFA010000458.1 GCA_021776885.1 Planctomycetota bacterium | reverse complement strand
GACGCGACCGTGCAGCCGACCGTCGAACGGCTGGCCAAGGAGGGACTCGTGCCCCCCGACGCCCTGCTGCTCCTCGGAACCGGGATGGGAACCCTGGCGGGCTCCCTCGGACAGGCGCGCGAGGTGCTCCTGGGCGAGCTGCCCGACGTGCCCACCCCGTGGCGCAGCACGCGCCTCCACGCCGGCACCCTCGGCGGCCCGGGGGGCGCGCGGGTGTGGATGCTCGAGGACGACCCGGAGTGCCTCGACACCGTCGACGAGGACCCCACGCCGCCGCCCTGGCAGCGGGCCTGGCCCTGCTGGCTGGCCGCCTTCGCCGGGGCGACCCACTGCGTCGTCACCTGCGCCGGCATCACCCTCGGGACGGGCAAGAAGGATCCCCATCCGATCGGCTCGATCGCCATCGCGAGCGACCACCTGAACCTCTCGGGCGCCTCCCCCCTGCGCGCCCTGGGACCCACCCACCTGGGACCCCTCTTCCCGGACCAGAGCCACCTGCACGACGCCGGCATGGGCCTGCGCATGCTCGAGCTGGCCGGGGAGCGCGGGATCGCCTGCGCCCCGGCCCTCGTCGCCTGCGCCCCCGGACCGGCGACCAGCACGCCGGCGGAGCTGCGCTGGATGGCCTCGACCGGGGCCGCCCTCGCGGTCCAGGACCTGGCCGCCCCCCTGCTCGCCAGCGCCCACGCGGGTCTCTCGGTCGTGGCCCTGGTCGTGGTCACCGACCGCGGCGACGAGCCGCTGCGCATGACGCAGATCGTCGAGCGCTCCGAGGCCTGCGCTCCGGCCCTCGAGGACCTGCTCCTGGCCGCGTCCGCGGACCTGGCCTTCGCCGCGCGGGACGAGCGCGCCGGGAGCGCCTAGTGGCGGGCGCCGACCCGCGCCGACTGGCGCTGCTCGTCTCCGGGACGGGACGGCACCTCGAGAACCTGGCGCGCCTCACCCAGGCGGGGGAGCTCGACGCCAGCGTGGCCCTGGTGGTCGCCAGCCGTCCGGGCATCGGAGCCCTCGAGCGCGCCGCGCGGCTCGAGCTTCCGGTCTGGGTGCTGGAGGGCACCCGCGGGGTCTCCCCGGCCGAGCTCTCGACGCGCATCTTCGAGCGCCTCGACGCCGAGGGCTGCGGAACCGCTGTGCTCGCCGGCTGGCTGAAGCGCCTCGTCCTGCCCCCGGCCTGGGACGGACGGGTGCTCAACATCCATCCCTCGCTGCTGCCCGCCTTCGGCGGCCAGGGCTTCTTCGGACACCACGTCCACGAGGCCGTCCTGGCCCGCGGCTGCAAGGTCTCGGGCTGCACCGTGCACTACGTCGACGACGAGTACGACCACGGTCCGATCCTGGCCCAGGAGGCCATCCGCGTGCAGGCGGACGACGACGCCGAGCGCCTCGCCGCGCGGGTCTTCGAAGCCGAGCTCGAGGCCTACCCCGCCGCCCTGCGCGCCCACTTCGCGCGCACCCCACAGCCATGAACGAACGTGTCGAGAAGCTGCTCGAGTTCTTCGCGGCGACGCCGCAGGACGACTTCGCCCCCTACGCCCTGGCCCAAGAGTACCTGGCCGCGGGGAAGACGGAGGAGGCCCTGGGCTGGATCGCCAAGACCCTGGCCATCCGTCCGGACCACGCCTACGCCTACTACCAGAAGGCCCGCGCCCTCGAGCTCGACGACCGCGAGGACGAAGCCCTGGCCGCCATCGACGAGGGCCTGGCCGCCGCAGAGCGCGCTGGTGACGCCAAGGCTCGCGAAGAGCTCAAGGAGCTGCGCGAGACTCTGGAGTAGGGCTCAGCGCCGGTACTCGTAGAGGCCGCGCTGGCCGGCGGTCTCCTCCACCGCGAGGCGCAGGTGCTCGAGCTCGACGTCCGGGAAGCGCTCGGCCAGGCGCGCACGCAGCTCGCGCCCGAGCCAGGTGGCCAGGTTCTCGGAGCTGGTGTTGTTGAGCGGCAGGACGATCACGTCCTCCCGCGGGGCGGCGTAGTAGCGATCCTGGTAGCGCACCTCGCAGACCCCGTCCGCGCGCTCCTCCACCGTCAGCACGGGGTGCTCCCCGGGCACCAGCCAGTGCTCGTCGAGGCTGTCGCACAGCTCGCGGATCAGGGGCTTGATCATCTTGAAGTCGATCACCAGCCCATGGGGCGAGAGCCCCGCGCCGACCTCGACGAAGACCCTGTAGTTGTGGCCGTGCAGGCGCTCGGCGCTGCCGTCCGGAAAGATCAGAAAGTGGGCGGCGGAGAACTTCAGGTACTCCTTCGCCACGTCGATGCCCCAGCGTTCCATGGGCGCAAGGGTAGTCCAAACGGGAGCGGGCCGCTCAAGTCAGCCCCCGTCGGAGGTCGATGACAGGCCGGTCATGACCCGCACCAGCTCCCTCTCCCAGACGCAGTTCCGGCGCCGCAAGCCCGCGCGCACCCACGTCTTCGTGATGGCGCTGCTGGTGGCCGCCTGCATGGCGGTCGCGATCTGGCCGCGGGATCGGCAGCTCTCGACGAAGCCGGCGACGGCGGGGCTGGGAAGCGCGTTCCAGAGCGCTCCGAGCAGCGTCCCCGTCGACTGAGGAGCGGTCGCGCGGTAGAGTCCGCGACCCATGCAGGTCGTCGACTTCCACAGCCACTTCTTTTCGCGTCCCTTCTTCGATGCCCTGGCCCAGGCCTCGCCCCAGGAGGGCAGCGTCGAGGACAAGCTCGCCCGGCTGGCGCAGCGCACGGGC
>JAJFFA010000457.1 GCA_021776885.1 Planctomycetota bacterium | reverse complement strand
GGGGTCTTCGAGGGGTGCTCCACGGTCGTCCCCGGGTTGGCGCGGGAGCGCACGGGTTTTCGGCGGATCGGCGCCACACTTTCCGTGCGGCATGCCTCCAATGGGCGAACGACCCCCACGGCACCCGAGTCAAGCCCATGGCCTACCCCCTGCTCCCCGCCCTGCTGCTCCCCGTCCCCCTCCTGCAGTCCGCCCCGGAGTTCCTGCCGCTGGACGCCCCCAGCGAGAGCGACCTGCCCGTGGCCCTGGCCTTCTCGGGCGATGGGGCACAGGTGGTCGTGGTGCACCGCGACACCGACAACGTCGACCTCTTCGACGCGAGCACCGGACTGCGCAGCGCGACCCTGGCCGTCGGGGACCGCCCCGGCGACGTGGCCACGACCGCGGATGGCACGCGGGCCGTGGTCGTGAACCGCGGGGACGACAGCCTCTCGGTGATCGACCTGGTGCAGGCCCAGGTGATCGCGACCCACGGCCTGGCCGGCACGCGCGGCTACCAGGTCGAGGTCACCCCCGATGGCAGCCGGGCGGTGGTGGGCTGCGCCGGAGGTCCCGGCTCAGCGACGATCGACGTGCTCGACCTGCTCAGCGGCGCCGTGCTGCTGTCCTTCCCCAGCGTCGGGCAGTCGCGCTTCGACGACATCCTGCTGCTCGAGGAGGGCGACACCACCGTCGAGCAGTTCACGGGCTTCGAGCTCCTGCCCGACGGCTCCAGCGTGCTGGTCCTCGACCGCCTGAACTCCGACCTCGTGCGCTACGACCTGGCCAGCGGGCAGGTCCTCGGGACGCTCTCCTTCAGCGGGATCGGCCTCGACGTCTCCGTCAGTCCGGACGGCAGCGTGGCGGTCGTCAACCGGCGCTCGATCGCGCGCGTGCTCGAGGTCGACGTGGCCAGCATGAGCGTCACGGGTGACTTCGCGATCAACCCGGCCAGCGGTGCCCCGATTCAGATCAGCGCCGACAAGAACCACGCGGTGATCGGCAGCGGCGGCCTGCGCTTCGTCGACCTCGCCAGCGGACAGGAGAGCGCCCTCGGTGTGCCCTACAACGTCGAGGCCATGGCCCTCTCCGCCGACGGCGCTTCCCTCGTGGCGGTGGCCGCGCGCAGCGACTTCAGCGACGCCGACACCGTCGTGGTCGACGTCGCCAGCCGCAGTGTCGTCGCCACCCTGCCCGTGGCCGGCGGGCACTTCCTGGCGGCCAGTCCGCTGGACAACCGGGTCGCGATCCTCGAGTACGGGATCGCCGAGCGCCTGCACATCATCGACGCCGCGGGGGCCGCGAGCAGCGTCCTCTCGACCACCCCCACCGGTTCCCTGCCCGAGGGGGATCGTCCGCGCTTCGTGGCCCTCTCGCCCCAGGGCGGGGTGGCCCTGTCCTGCAACGCTCAGTCGGGCAACGTCAGCCTGATCGATCTCTCCACGCGCAACGTCGAGGCCTGGATCGAGACCGACCTCGGCCCCTGGCACGCCGACTTCGCGCCGGACGGCAGTACCGCGGTCGTCGCCAACCGCCGGGCGCGCACGGTCTCCGTGGTCGACATCCAGAGCCGCACGACCCTGATCACCCTGCCCGTCCTCGAGGAGCCCCTGGTCGTCAAGGTCCACCCCGACGGCCTACGCGCCTTCGTGGCGCTCTCCGATGGCATCTTCGAGAACACGAACTACCTGGCCTTCATCGACCTGGCCGGCGCGGCCAGCAGCGTCGTCGACACGCTACAGGGCTTGATGAACCGCGACCTCGAGCTCTCCCCGGACGGCAGCACCCTGTACACCCTGTCCCACACGGGGCTGGTGGAGACCATCGACCTGGCCACGCGCACCCGCATCGAGCTCAACTCGGTCTCGAACCTGATCACCCAGTCCATGGTCCTGCGCGCGGACGGCTCGCAGATGTTCGTGCGTGATGCGCGCGGTGCGCTGAACAGCTACGACCTCGCGCCCTGGAGCTTCCGCTGGTCCACCCACGCGCCCCCCGGCGCGGGCCACTCGATCGAGTCCCCCATCGTGCTCGACGCCGCGGAGGAGTACGTCTACATGTCATCGGACGACTTCGCGGGCGCCGACCTGCGCGTCCACCGCACCTCGAACGGTGACGTGGTGCGCAGCCTGCCTGCCGGCGGAGAGATCTCGGGCATCGCCATCGACGGGGATCGACTCTACGTCACCACCGACGATCAGCTGCGCATCTACACGGCCGCCGGTCCGGGCACGGCACTGCTCGGCGTGGTGCCCCTGTCCCAGACGGCGAAGGGACTGGCCTTCGACGCGGCGACGCGCACGGCGATCGTCAACGAGGTCGGGGAGCGCGACGGCCTGGACCTGATCGATGTCGACGCGGGCGACCCCCTCGGGACGACCTTCTGCAGCAGCACGGCCAACTCGAGTGGCAGCGTGGCGCACCTCTCGGCGATCGGCAGCGACATGGCGTCGCCCCTGATGCTGACCCTGAGCATCAGCGGCCTTCCGGGCAGTACCCAGGGGCTGATCTTCTTCGGGACCGAGAGGCTGGCGGGCACCCCCTTCGGCGATGGCCTGCGCTGCGCCGGTGGCGCCACGCGCCGCGTCCAGCCGGCGGCCGCCAGCTCGGGGGGCACGGCGGTCCTGTCCCTGAATGCTGCGGCCCCCTACGCGTCGTCCATCAGCGCCGGCGCGGACCTCGCCTTCCAGTTCTGGTTCCGCGACACGATGGCGGGCATGAGCGGCTTCAACACCTCGGACGGCCTCAACATCGTGTTTCAGTGAGGCCGAGCGGCAAGCCGTGTGGGAGTCACCGGCTGCGGGGACGACGCCCTGGCACCCGGTGACTCTCGCGAAGGCCTGCCAGAGGTAGCGAGCGAGCTCATGCCACCCGGGTCCGGGATCGGGGCCCGCTCCCTCGCTCCGATCCCTGCGCCGTCGGCCCAAGGGGGTCGAGCGCGGCGAAACGTAGCGAACAATCTCCAGAAAACACCTACGCCGGAATCAAGAACTTCGCGACCCGGCGCCAGACAAGAATTCGGACCTGCCCGCCCGCTACCAGAGCCAGAGGACGGCAGGCCTCTCGTGCAGGGGGAGAACGGCGCGCGATGGTAGCCCGGGCAACCTGGATCGATCGGGATTGACGATACGTTCGGGGCGGCGAGAATCGCCCCCATGAGCACCCGCGACGACGCGCTCCGCTTCAGCGAGCTCTTCTCCGCCCTCTACCGGCACTTCCACCGGCGCGATCCGGTGGCCGGGTGGCAGCCCAGCCCCGAGGCCCTGGGCCTGCTCGAGCACCTCTCGCAGAGCGGCCCCCTGACCGTGGGCGAGGCCGCGCGCCACTTCGCGCGCTCCCAGGCGGCGACGAGCGAGCTGATCTCGCGGCTCGAAGCGCGCGGCGTGCTCGAGCGCAGCCCCGACGCCCGCGACGCGCGCCGCAGCCTGGTGTGGCTCTCGGAGCGGGGGCTCGAAGGGAGGAAGGCATGAGCCGCGGCAAGCGCATCGGCCGCTGGTGCTGGCGTGCACCGCTCTTCCGTGCCCTCGGCCGCTACGTCTTCGGCTTCGACTCCACCCTGAAGACCTACGTCGAGGACCTGCGTCGCTCCCTGGCCAGCGGCGCCTGACGGCGTGCGGAACGAGCGCTCAGCGCTGCGAGACGCGGCGCACGAACTTGAGGCCCGACCAGTCCTCGTCGACGGCGCAGACCTTCACGTCCACCAGACCTGCCGCCAGGCCCAGAGCCCGTACCCCGTTGCCGGAGAGATCCTTGGCCAGGGGCGAGGTCTTCTTGGGCCACGAGATCCAGAGCGTGCCGTCCCGCGCCAGGCGCGGCTCGAGGTTGGCCAGGCGCCGCTCGAGGTCGGCCTGCTCGCGCACGAAGAGATGCACGTAGTCCATGTCGCGCCCCGCCCGCGAGAGCAGCCGAACGTCCTCGGGCAAGGGCCCCAGGAGCGACGCGAAGTGCTTGGGGTCGCGCACGAACACGACCCGCATGCCGGGCTTGATCCCGAGCTTCTTCACGAGCGGCGTGCCTGAGTATCCGACCGGCATGGACGTGAGTGTACCCGCCGGCCGGGGGCGGCGCGCGCCCAGCTCGCTCGACCCGCTTCAGTCGACCCGGCTCAGCTCATGCACCCGGAAGCCCGCCAGCGCACCGTCCGCGGCTTTCCTCCAGGCCGCGATGTGCGGCGCCTGGAGGTGCGCTTGCCACAGATCGCGGGTCTCCCAGCTCTCGTAGAAGACGAAGTGGGCGGGGTCCTCGTTGTCCTGGTGCAGGTCGTACTGGCTGCAGCCCGCCTCGGCGCGGGTCACGGGGACCAGCTTCTCGAGCTCGGACTTGACCAGGTCGACCCTGTCGGGATGGGCCTGGATGCTGGCGATGATGGTGAGCATGGGCTTGTCGTTTCGTTTCCGGGGCACAGCAGATCGTCGCCCGATCGCCTGGGCAAGGGCAACCGCCAAAGGCTTATGATGCGCCCATGAACCGTCGCAGCTTCCTCGGAGGGATCGGCGCCCTGGGTCTGCCGAGTCTCGCTCCCAGCGCACTCGCCCTCGAGCCCGACGCCCTGGCCATCGCCGCCGAGCTCGCTGCGCACCCCGGCCAGGCCGCCGACCTGGCCCAGGACGAGGCCTACTGGGGTCGGGTCCAGGCCGCCTTCAGCGCCGACCGCTCGATGGTCAACTTCAACAACGGGGGCGTCTCGCCAGCCCCGCTCCCCGTGCAACAGGCCATGGCACGCCACCTGGCCCACGCCAACGCCGCTCCGGCCTACACCATGTGGCGCCACCAGGAGCCACAGAAGGAGACCGTGCGCACGCGCCTGGCGCGGCTCTTCGGGGCCGACAGGGAGGAGGTGGCCATCACGCGCAACGCCTCCGAGGGACTCCAGGCCCTGCAGTTCGGCTTCGACCTGGAGCCCGGGGACGAGGTCCTGTGCACCACCCAGGACTACCCGCGCATGGTCACCACCTGGAAGCAGCGCGAGCGCCGCGACGGCATCCGCCTGGTGCAGTTCTCGGTGCCGGTTCCGGTGGACGACCCCGCCAGCGTGGTGCGCGGCTACGCCGAGCACATCACCGAGCGCACGCGCCTGATCCTGGTCTCGCACGTCGTCTTCCTGACCGGCCAGGTCTTCCCGGTGCGCGACGTGGTCCGGTTGGGCCGCGAGCGTGGCATCCCGGTCCTGGTCGACGGAGCCCACGCCTTCGCCCAGTTCCCCTTCCGGCGCGACGACCTCGAGTGCGACTACTACGCGACCAGCCTGCACAAGTGGCTCTTCGCGCCCTTCGGCACCGGCATGCTTTCCGTGCGCAAGGAGCACATCGCAGGCCTGTGGTCGCTGATGGCCTCCAAGGAGACTCAGGACGACGACATCCGCAAGTTCGAGGAGATCGGCACCCACCCCATCCCCCCCATCCTCGCCATCGCGGACGCCCTGACCTTCCACGAGGGCATCGGACCGGAGCGCAAGGCCCTGCGCCTGGCCTACCTGCGTGACCGCTGGGCACGGCGCCTCGACAGCCACGATCGGGTGCACCTGCACACCAACCTCGACCCCGGACGAGCCTTCGGCATCGCCACGGTCCAGCTCGAGGGCATCGACACGGCCGAGCTTCAGAAGCACCTCTGGAGCGAGCACCGGATCTTCGTCGTCGCCATCCGCCACGAGGAGTTCGAGGGCCTGCGCGTCTC
>JAJFFA010000456.1 GCA_021776885.1 Planctomycetota bacterium | reverse complement strand
GGTCGACGTGCGCGTCCTGTGTGCCTCGAACGCCTCGCTGCAGGCGGAGATCGAGGCCGGACGCTTCCGCGAGGATCTCTACTGGCGTATCCACGTCGTGACCCTCGAGCTGCCCAGCCTGTCCCAGCGCCCCTGCGACATCGCCCTGCTCGCGGACTCCTTCCTCGAGCGCTTCCGCGACCAGCACCAGCGCCAGCTCGAGGGCTTCACCCCCGCCGCCCGCGCGGCCCTCGTCGGGCACGCCTGGCCGGGCAACGTGCGCCAGCTCGAGAACGTGATCGAGCGCGCCAGCCTGGTGGCGCAGGGCACCTGGATCACCCCCCAGGACCTCGGTCCGGAGTTCGTCCAGGCCGCTGCGGGCGACTCCTTCGAGCCGTCGCTGGTCGAGGGCCTGGCCCACCTCGAGCGCCTGCCCCCCCTGAAACAGGCCCTCGAGGGGCCGGAGCGGCTGATTCTGGAACGCGCTCTGGAAATCACTGCTGGATCGCGCAAGGAAGCTGCGGAAATGTTGGCCGTCAACCGCTCGACCCTGTTCAACAAGATGCGCAAGTACGGTCTATTGGACCGTGACTTCGGCGGATCGATCCCGCCCCCCCACGCCCGCGACGAGACCCAAGCATGAAGTGGACCACCTTCGCCGGCCTCCTCGGAGGCGCCGGCCTGCTCGGCTTGGGCCTGCGGTCGCTGCTCGTCTCGCCGCCCCTGACGCCGCTCGAGGTGCTGGAAGAGGTGCGTGCACGCGTGGTGCAACCCGTGTACGAGGAGCGCCGCACCCTGCGCGACATCGACCGCGCGGTGGAGGATGCCCTCGCCTCGGGTGACGAGGACACGGCGGTGGAACTGCTGCGCATGCACTCGCGCGTGCTGGGAGACCTGGGTGCCTTCAACGAGGCCCGGGCCGACCTGACCCGGGTGCTCGAGGAGTTCCGGCCCGGCGACGACATCCTCGAGCTGGACCTGGCGCGACTCAGCCACAAGGAGGGCGACACCGAGGAGGGCCTCGACCGCGTGCACCGCGTCCTGGCGCGCAGCCCCGAGTTCGGCGAGGCCTGGCGCCTCGACGCCCAGCTCTCGTCCGCCCGCGGCGATTCCGAGGTCGAGGAGGCCCTGGGCCTCACCCGCGGCGTGCTCTTCGCGTCGCAGATGGAGGAGGCCCAGGACCTGCTGCGGCGCCTCGCCTCCCACGGTCTCGAGGACGCCGAGCGCATCGCCGTCGCCACCCGCCTGCGCGCCCTGTTCCCCTCGCGCAGTGACCTCGAGACGGCCTCGGTACTCGACCGCGCCGACCGCGCCAGCTCCCACTTCGACCGGGCGCGCTCCTCCTGGGCACGCAGCTTCGAGAGCGAGTTCGATCCCCTGGCCGTGGCTTCCTTCCTGGCCCTCCTGGTCCAGGCCGGACGCGAGGACCTGGCCGTCGACTTCGGCCTGGCTACGCGCGCCCTGCCCGGGATCTCCGCCCACCCCGAGGCCGCCACGCAGCTGTTCGAGGCCCTGACCACCCTGGGCCGCACGCGGACCCTGACGCGCCTGATGGAGGAGTGGCCCTGGAAGCGCCTCAACGCGGACCTCGAGTTCTACGTCGACGCCTGCCGCACCCTGCACGACCTGGGCGCGTTCGATGTGCTGTCCCACGCGGTCAACCCGATGGTGCGTCTGGGCAACGAGACGAACATCTCGTACTCGAACATCTACCTGGCCGAGTTCAACCTGGCCCGCGGCCGCTACGACGACGCGATCCTGCGCGCGCGCCGCTACCTGCAGCGCGACGTCCACGAGCCCTTCCCCGGCGCCCAGGCCCTGGCCTGGCGCATCCAGGCCGTGGCCAAGCGCGAGGTCGACCCGGCCGGCGAGCGCGAGGCCCTGGTCGGCGCCGTGCAGTACGGCAGCGCCACGGGCGAGGACCTGCTGCGCCTGGCCCAGCTCGAGTCCTCCGCGCGCAACACCGGCTTCCGCGTGCCCGAGCAGCGCTGGACCCTGGCCATGAGCCTCCTGCCGAAGCGCACCGAGGAGCTGATGCCGGTCTGGCAGGAGCTGGGTGAGAAGTCCCTGGCAGGGGATGGCCGCGACCTGCGCGCCCTGCTGACGCGCATGGAGCGCCAGAACCTGGCGGAGCCCGGCGTCGACCTGGGTCCCCAGGCCATGTGGCGCATCGCCCGCTGGCACCTGGAGGGGCGGCGCTCCCATGCGGCCCAGCGCCTGGCCGCAGAGCTGCTCGAGGAGTACCCCAATCTGATCCCCGCCCTCGACGTCCAGATCGAGGCCGAGATCGACCGCGGGGACCGCCTGGTCGCTGCAGAGCTCGTGATCCAGCGCCTCTCCCTCGTCGGCCGGGACGCCAAGGGCGAGGAGTACATGGAGCTCATCGGCGGGGCCAACTTCACCCCGGAGCAGCGCCTCGACATGGTGCACGCCGACCCAGAAGGCACGGGCCGGCTCTTCGTCGCTCGTCACCTGATCGCGACGGGTCAGCCCGCCCGCGCCCTGCGCGCCCTGAACGCGGGCGGGCGACAGGCCGCCACCACCGAGGAGCTGATCCTCACGGCCAAGGCACTCCTGGCCGAGGGCTTCGTGGCGGATGCCGCCGGGGTGCTCGAGGCCGCCCGCGGCGAGCCCTGGTTCGACGCGTCCCTGCGCGAGCTCCTGATCGAAGCGCGCCTCGACCTCGGCCCGGAGGAATCGATCGAGTGGCTCGTCGAGGAGCTAGCGGTGGAGCGCGAGCCCGACCCGGGCCTGTTGCTGGCGACGATCGACCGCTTGATGGGGAGCGAGCGCTCGACCCTGGCCCGGACCCTGTTGCAGCGCATGGACCGCGAGCCCGAGCTGCGCTCGGGCGAGGTCCTCCTGCGACTGGCCGTGGCCGATGCCCTGGCCGGCGACCGCCCGCATGCGCGCGAGACCCTCGAGCGCGCCGACGCCTTCATCGCCGACGGTCGTACGGAGTTCCTGCGCCTCCTGTTCGCGGTGGAGGAGCGACGCTGGTCCGACCTTCCCGCCCTGGTGCGCGAGCTGCTCGCCTCGCGCTACTCCCCCACGCCCCACTCCCAGGCCGTCCTGGCCCTGCTCGAGGAGCGCATCGACTCGGCGCGCACCCTGGCCGAACGCGGCCTGGCCGAGGACCCGAGCTCGGTCGAGTGGGCCATGATCCTCGCCGTCAGCCAGGCCCTGGGTCAGCGCGGTGTGGCCCTGCCGGCCTACTTCGGGCCGGACATCGCGGACGAGACCACGAAGACCCTGCGCGGAAGCGGCGAGTACTCGCGTGATCCGCGCGAGCTCCTGGCCCTCTTCCTGGCCCTCGAGAATCGACTCTGGTGCGTCTGGGCCATGGAGCCCATCAGCGCCCTCCTGAGCGCTGAACCGGCCTCGCCCTGGGGCCGCTGGATCCTCGCCCGTGCGCGTCTCGGCCTCGGGGACGAGCGCGGCGCGGCCAGCGCCTACAGCCGGCTCACCTCCCAGAACCCGCAGTTCGGGCCGGCGTGGGACGAACGCATCGCCTTCGAGCTCACGCTCCACCAGGGCGACCCGTTGCACGCGGACGTGCTCGAGCTGCGCGGCCGGCGCCTGGCCGCCCTCGGCGACGAGCTGGCGGGCACGGCCCTCGAGGGCGCCCTGGCGCGGGCCGCGCGCCAGGCCCTCAGCGGCAGCCCGGGCGGGGCGGTGCGCACCCTGGAGCGGGTGGTCGAGCTGACCGGCAACCCGAGCCTCGAAGAGCTCGACCCCAGGGGCCCCGGGCAGGGCAACCCGGCCCTCAGCACCGCCGCCCTGGCCCACCGCCTACTCGCCCGGCAGTACGTCGAGCTGGGTGACGCGCCCAGCGCGATCCCCCACTACATCCGCGCCTGCAGCGTGCTGCCCGAGTCCTCGAGTCACCCCCTGGTCGAGGAGTTCGTCACGCTCCTGCTCGCGGAGATCGCCAAGGAGACCGACCCGGACGACCGCCGCGCCCTGCGCTCCCGGGACCTCGTCGACCAGCTCGTGATCGACGCCATCGGGCGGCTCCAGAAGCGCTTCCCCGACGACCCGCTCGTGGCCCTGGCGGAGGCCCAGCGCTCCTTCCGCTCCGCGCGCAGGAAGCCAGACCTCGCCATCGCGCGTGGCCTGGCC
>JAJFFA010000455.1 GCA_021776885.1 Planctomycetota bacterium | reverse complement strand
CCCTGGAATGAAGCGCGCCCGCGTGCGTAGCCCGGCGCCATGTCCCAGCGCGCTGCCTTCGTTCCCCCGCCCTTGTTCACCCTCGGCCTGGGCCTGACGGGGGGCCTGCAGCTGGTCCTGATCGGGATCAGCCTGTTCGCCACCCTCTGCGCGGCCCTGGGGATCGGCGCCGCGGCGGTCTCGATGGGGGGCGCGGACGGGCTGGCCGCGATCGCCTTCGGCGGCATCGCCACCGGGGCGCTCTTGCTCGTAATGGTCGCCTACTCGCTCTTCTTCCTGCTCGCCTGCACCAAGGCCTGGCAGGGCTCCCGGGCCTGGACCTACACCGTCATGCTGCTGACCGCGATCGGCTTCGCGAACCCGGGCTGTCTCTCGACGCCGATCGGGATCCTGACCCTGATCGGCTGCATCCAGGCCCTGGAGACCTCGCGCGACCAGGGTCCCGGCTAGCCCGGGCTAGCCCGGGCTAGCCCGGGGCGGGCGGCTGGGCCCGATGCTGCGCAGGCGCTCGCGCGCGAAGCCCGGCGCCGTCATCGCTCCGTCACGGCGCTCCCGTCGCGGATCCGCCCCAGGTCGAGCGCGACGATGCGTTCCCGGTCCCGCGCGTAGAGCGTTTGCCCCACCAGAGTGGGCACGGTCCACGAGACTCCAGCGAAGAGTTGAAAGCTCGAGCTGATCGCGAGGCCACTGGCCACGGGTCGGGCGAGCGACAGCTGGCCCTCGGCATCGAGCTGGATCAGCTTCCCGTCGGCGAAGAGCGAGTTCGTGCTCGCGGACCCACGACGCTTCTCGACGACCTCGCCCGTGCGCACGTCGACGACCGCGAAGAGCGAGCCGCTGTCTCCGATCGATGCGTAGATTCGGTCCCCGACTCGCACGGCGTTCCAGTGATAGACACTCAGCCGGCGATTGAGCCAGACCTCCTCGACGCTGGTCCCGTCTGCCGTGCGCGAGAGCCGCAACACGCGCGCGGCGCTGATGCCCTTGGAGGCGACCCAGAGCAGGTTGTCCTCGCCCCAAACGACCGAAGAACAGTTCGTCCGGCAGTTGTTGAGCACCGGGTGGCTCCACAGCCGTGTTCCGTCGCGCGGGTCGAGGCCGACCACCTCCTCGGTGGTGAAGAAGACGAGCTGATCCTGACCGTCCACGTCGATCACGATGGGGGTCGCGTAGCCGGGAACGCCCGTCTCGCTGGCCCAGGCCGCCGAGCCGTCGATGGGATCGAGGGCGAGCACTCCGTGCTCGGGCCCACCGACCAGGACGATGACCTTTCCGTCATGGGCAATGGGACTGCTCGAGTGTCCGTAGTACTGAACCGGTCCGCCCAGGTCGCCGACGAGGTCGAGGGTCCAGAGGACGCGCCCATCCGCTGCGTTCAAGCAATGCAGGATCCCGGTGAATCCGATCGTGAAGAGCCGTTCGCCGAGGAGCAAGGGCGTCGCGTGCGGCCCCGCTCCGTACTGGGTCGTCTGCTCGGGGTAGGGCGTGGCCTCGCAGCGGTGCTCCCAGAGCGTCGCGCCATCGCCAGCGTCGAGGGACACGATGACCTCATCGCTCCCTTCGCGCAGCAGCGTGAAGAGCCGCCCGTCCGCGACCACGATCGACGCGTCCCCCTCACCCAGGTCGCGACTCCAGAGCTGGGGCGGCCCGTCCGCGGGCCAGGCGTCCGCGAGCCCCGTGGAGTGCACGCTGAACGCGCCTCCGGGCCCGGCGAACTGCGTCCAGTCCTGCGCGCTGCGCAGCTCCTGCCGGGCGTAGCCCGAGGCAGGCACGACGAGCCCAGTGGCCACGAGCAAGGCCTCCACGAGCCAATGAATACGTTTCATGATTGTCGTCCTTGGGTCGGCCTGGCCGACGTCTGTTCCGAGGGCGCCGCGCCGCATGCGCTGCGCTCCTCGAACGCGCGCAGCAAGTGGCCCACGGTCTCGATGACCGCTCCTCGGCTCGCACTCGGGATGCGCCGCAGGACCCGCTCGTACTCCGCCACGAGGTCCGCCTGGACGCGCGCCACGAGCGCCCTGCCCTGGCGCGTGATACGAACCTCCCGCACCCTGCGATCCTGCTCGCCCTCACGCCGCGTCACGAGCCGGCGCGCGACCAGCGGCTCGATCGCGCGGGTCATCGAGCTGACCTCCAGGTTCAGGTGCTCGGCCAGCACCCCCATGCGCATCGGGCCGACGCGCTCCAGCGCCTCCAGGGCGTAGCACTGGGTCACCGAGAGGTCGTGGCAACACACACTCTCGCGGTCGCGAAACTGGTAGGCGCGGATGAGGTCAGCGAAGCAGGAGTAGAACTGCTCGGCTTGGCTGTGAAGGCTCGGAGGCATAGCTGTAGAGCACAATATTTGTGCTCTACAAGCATATGGGTCGAGGTCAGCCCCGTCAAGGGCATGTCCTGCCCCTCAGTTCGACCAGAACGCCGTGAAGTTCGCCGCGGCGCCGTCCTGGTAGCCCGAGACGAGGCGCAGGTCGAGCCCTGGGCGCTCCAGCTGGTGTGCTCGCTGTTCACAGCGTGAATGGCGTGGGCGAGGGACAGGGTCGACGAGGCGCGCACCGCGCTCTACCGTACGCAACCCTTCCCCGGCTCGCCCGACCAGGCGGAGCTCTTGCGGCGCCTCCTCGGCGAGCGCGAGGCGCGGGCGCTGGTCGGCGAGGAATGAGCGCAGAATCCGATGCCCGACACCGACTCCCTGATCCTCTTCGTGGGCGCTGCCCTGTTGCTGCTCCTGACCCCGGGCCCCGCCGTGTTGTTCATCATCGCGCGCAGCGTCGAGCAGGGGCGCCGCGCGGGGATCGTCTCCTCCCTTGGGCTGGGCCTCGGCGGGCTGCTGCACGTGGCCGCGGCGGCCAGCGGCGTGTCCGCGATCCTGGCGGCGTCCGCCAGCGCGTTCCAGGTCGTCAAGCTGCTCGGCGCCGCGTACCTGGTCTACCTAGGCCTCCAGGCTCTGCGCTTCGGTGGGGAGGCGCGGGCAACGACGCCGGTGCGCGTGCGCAGCATGCGCGAGGTCTTCCGCGAGGGCGTCTTGGTGCAACTCCTGAACCCAAAGCCCGCGCTCTTTCTGATGGCGTTCCTGCCGCAGTTCGTCGACCCGGCGCGCGGCAGCAGCAGCGCCCAGGTCGTCTTCCTGGGCTTGCTGTTCGTCGGCCTGGCCGTGCTGACCGACGTCGCCTACGCTCTGGTCTCGGGCACCGCGCGCGCGTGGTTCCAGGAGAACCCGCGCGCCCTGCGATTGCAGCGGCGCTGCGCCGGCTGGACGTACATCGGCCTGGGCGCCGTGACCGCGCTGGCCGAGCGCGAACGCTAGCGCGGACTCATTTCGCGCGCAGGGCGAAGAGCTCGGTCGCCGAGAGCACCAAGAGTGTGTCGCCCAGCGGCGTGGGCGGCGTCCAGTATTCGCCGATGGGGAGCGCGTGCTCGAGCATCAGGTGCTGCGCCCCCCTTGTCGCGGGTCAAGTACAAGCGCAGGACTCCCGACTCGCGCTCGAGGGTGACCATCACCGAGCCCGCGAAGACGGCGCAGCCCTGCCGCGTGCGCAGCGACCCGTGCTCGTCGCCGGTCTGCGGGTCGAGGCACATCAGCTCGGTCTCCGAAGAGGGCTCGCCGCCGGTCGCGCGCTATTCGAGCCCCGACTTCAGGACCCCGATGTAGGACGGAATGTGGTCGTTCGCCGCCGCCTGTGCGTGCAGCTTCCCCGTCGTGTCGATGACCTGGAAATCGACCGGGTAGATGTGCCGCTCCTGGAGTTGCCGGGCGACGTCTCGAACCTCCGCCGGCGCATCCTCGTCCGCCGCGAGCTTGCGCACGTCCGCCGCGAGCATCCAGACGTTCTCAAAACGTGCGTTGAGGAGCTCGATCGTCTGCGCGTCGGAGAGCGGACCCGCTCTCCAGTTCTTTCCGGACAGTCAGCAGCTCTCGTCGTCGAGGGTGCCGAAGAGCTGGACCACGTGCAGGCGCCGTCCGTTCTCCCGGGCGCGCGCCAGAGCTTCGTCCAGCGGTCGCCAGTCGATGCTCGAGAACCGATAGAACGACGATCGCAGCCGTGCCCTCGCCGGTTCGGCATCCTCACCCGCTGGGGTTGCTCCGTCGGTCGCGACCTCCATCAGCGGCAAGTAGCCGATGTCCACGCTGTTCAGGTAGTTCAGGTCGAAGTTCGTGTTCCGCGGCGGCAACGCGAGGTGGAAGCTCTTCGGTCGATCGGCCCGGCGATCCCAGACCAGTCGCCCCTCGAACTGCGCCGGAAGCAGATACAGCTCACCGGGGACGAGCTCGAACTCGACGTGAACGCGAACCAGTATCGCGAGTTCATCGTCCGAACGATGCAGCCATGTCGCCCGCCCCCCTTCGATCGAACGCGGGGGCCAAAGGTCGGGGTCGTCGCCTTGCCTGCGCAGGATCTCCGCGAGATCCGCTGGTGGCCTTGCATGCCGCATGCGAGTCGTGACACCCGGATGGAGCTGTCGCAAGAATGGCAGGAGCCGCTCGACGTCGATCTCCCAGACGACCTCGTCGTCAAGAAGCACCGCCTCGTCGGTCGGAAGCAGAGCCCGGAAGACGTCCAGCTCGTGGCTCGCTACCGGGATCCTCGGCCCCGACTCGATCTCCCTCTTGACGGCTGCGTTCTCACGCACGGTCGGATACACGGAGGATTCGACGGGTCCCCAGGCAGCCTTGCACTCGATGGTCTCGGCGGGTGAATCCTGCCCCTGGCCCCCTGCGGCCAGGCCCAGCGCCGGAAGGGGATTGGCCCAGAGAGCGAATCCCAGAAAGGCACAGAGAGGGGATCGGTGTACGAGGGTCATGGAACCGTGCCCTGGCATTCTAGCCGCCCTGGCGAGGTGCATGGCCGTTGCTAGTAGATGCGCGCGCTGGGCGCGCCGGCGTCAGCGCCGGCAGCGTCCAGGTGCCGTCGGCGGCGTGCCCGATTCCGGCGTCGACGAGCGGCCCGTCGACCGGGCGGAAGGGCGAGTCCTGGGGCGGATCCGACGACGCCGGAGCGCCGGGGCCGCCGCGACGGCGGCCCCGGGTGCCTGGCGATCAGTCGGCGGAAACGACGACGTCGTCGATGTACGCCTGCTCGTTGTTGCGGTTCGCGTTGAGCGAGAAGCGGATCCGGAAGTCGGGGTTGTTGTCCGCGCCCGCGCCCAGCGCGAAGCTCGGCGTGGCCCATGAGCCGCTGCTCGTGCTCTCGACGGTGGTCCACGAGCTGCCGTCGTACCACTCGACGCTCAGAGCCTCGCCGTTGTCGAGCCGGCGCGTGCGCCGGGCGTAGCTCAGCGTGACGCCCGTGCGCCCTGCCGTGCTCGCGGCGACCTCGATCGAGCTCGTCCTACGCAGGCGGGCACCGTACGTGCCGGAGAAGTCCGCGGAGGTGTGGGCGCTCGCGCTTCCACTGGTCGACCAGCCGCCCGCGGCGAGGCTCCCGCTCTCGAAGCCGTCGGCGAACACGTCACCGCCGCCGCTCGGCGGGGAGACGGTGATGTAGCCGTTCAGGGTCTGGGTGTCGTTTCCGGCGGCGTTGGAGGCCGTCAGGCTCACCGTGTAGGTCCCCGCGCTGGTGTAGGTGTGACTCGGGTTCTGAGCGCTGGACGTGCCGCCGTCGCCGAAGATCCATGACCAGGACGTCGGACTGTTTGTCGAGAGGTCGGAGAAGTTCACGTCGAGCGGGACCGTGCCCGAGGTGGGCGTCCCGACGAAGTCCGCGACCGGAGGGTTGCCGAGGTCGGGATCGACCGTGATGTAGTTCGACCGCGTGAGCGTGTCGGAGCCTGCGGCGTTGGTGACCGTCAAGCTGACGGAGTAGTTGCCCGCACTGGTGTACGTGTGGCTGGGGTTCTGCGCCGACGAGCTGCCGCCGTCGCCGAAGGTCCAGCTCCAGCTCGTGGGCGAATTCGTCGAG
>JAJFFA010000454.1 GCA_021776885.1 Planctomycetota bacterium | reverse complement strand
GGTCCTCGCCGTGGCCTGGTGCGCCATGTCGAGCGCAGCCCCGTTCATCGTCATCGCCGCGCCCCTCGCCGCCCTGGTGATCGCCACGACGCGCCTCCTGGTGACGAGTGTCGTCTGGTCCTGGTTGGCGCGGGCTCAGCTGCCCGGCCTGGCCGCACGCCTGCGTGCGCAGCCGCGGGTGCTCGGGGCCGCGATCGTCGCCGGGCTGTTCCTGGCCCTGCACTTCGGCCTCTGGATCGGCTCCCTGTCCCTGACCTCGGTCACCCACGCCACCGTGCTGGTCGCCACCCAGCCCCTCTTCGCCGGCCTCTTCGCGCGCCTCGGCGGCGAGCGCGTCTCGGCCCTGCTCTACCTGGGCACCGTGATCGCGATGGTCGGCACGGCGATCCTGACCCTGGGCACGGGGGAGGGGGCGCAGAGCTCGGCTCTGGGCGACCTCCTGGCCCTCGGTGCGGCCGCGGCGGCGGCCCTGTACCTCAGCGCGGGGAGTCGCGTGGGAGAGCGCCTGGGCCTGGCGGCCTACATGGCCATCGTCAACCCGGTGGCGGGCCTGGCCCTGCTCGCAGCCGCCCTGCTCAGCGGCGTCACCTGGTTTCCGGCGGACGCCGGCTGGGTCGAGTGGGGCGCGGTGCTCTGGCTGGGCCTGGTGCCGGGCCTGATCGGTCACGGCGCGATGAACTGGGCCTCGCGCTACATCCCGGTGCACACCGTCTCCCTGGCCGTGCTGCTCGAGCCCATCGGCGCGACGGCCCTGGCGGTGCTCTTCCTGGCGAGCCAGGTCGGACCCTACGACTGGCTGGGGGGCGGCTTGATGCTGCTCGGCGCCGGCCTCGGCCTGCGCCGCGCCTGACTACAGCCGCACGCAGCGCATCTCGTCCTGACTGCGCATCACGAGCAGCCCCTGCGAGAGGGACATGGGCGCCCACATCTGCTTGTCGCGCTCGTCGTCCATCTCGAAGACGTTGGCCTCGGCCACCAGCTCGAAGCCAGCGGTCGTCGGCTCGACCACGCGCAGCACGCCGTTGTTGCCGTCCTGGATCAGGAGGTAGCCGCCGGCGTAGATCATGTTCCCGCGCCCGAAGTTGGGCTCGTTGCCCGTGCGCCAGACCTCCTCGCCCTCCTGCGAGAGGCACAGGAGCCCGCCCTCCTTGCGCCGGCTGCGCGAGTCGTTCCAGTTCTCGTTGACCAGCACGTAGATGTGCTCGTCGACCAGGATCGGCTGGTGGATTTGCGCGCCGCGCTCGATGTGGAACAGCTCCTCGAAGCCGTAGTCGTCGCCGTCCTTGGTGATCTCGAGCAGGGTCGAGCCGCCGCGGTAGCCACCGGTCAGGAAGAGGCGGTTGTCCGCGACCTTGACCGGGCCCGGGATCGGCAGACGCGAGAGCTCCGTCTCGTGGCGCCAGAGCAGCGTGCCGTCGTCCGGGTCGAAGCTCGAGACCTGCAGCGGTGCCGCCGCGTCCTGGCCGGAGGTCTGGTAGCTGGTCGAGAGGAAGACCACCTGCGACTCACCGAAGAGCTCGAGCAGGACCGGCGTCGAGTGGCTGAAACCGATGCCCTCGACGATCCACTCCTCATCGCCGCTCTCGCGGTCGAAGGCCACCAGGCCGACCTCTTCGCCCAGGGGCGTGGTGATGACCAGGTCCCCCACCACCAGGGGCGCGGCGGACCAGCCGAACATCGGGAGCAGGCCGCCGTAGACCTCCTCCAGGTCGTGCTGCCAGACGATCTCGTGGGTCTCGCGGTCGAAGCAGGTGACGTGGCCGAAGCCCCCCGCCGTGTAGACGTGCCGGCCCACCACCGTGGGCACCGTGCGCGACCCGGGGAAGTTCAGGCGCCCCGGGGCGGGGTAGCCCGCGCTCCACTTCTGCTCCCCGGTCTCGAGGTCCAGGCAGCGCAGGATGTCCGCCTCGCCGGCCTCACGGTCCAGGAAGAAGACCTCGCCGCCCTCGATAGCCGTGCCGCCGTAGCCGCCGCCGATCTCCAGGGTCCAGAGGATCTCCGGGCCGCCCTCGGACCAGTCGAACTCGTCACTGACGAGGCTGCCGGTGCCGTCCCCGTTGGGGCCCTGGAACTTGGGCCAGTCGACGACCGGGGCGACGGCGGGGAGGGTCGAGGTCAAGGCGAGGGAGAGGCTGAGGATCATCGGGTCGGCTCCGGAGGAACGGGGTGACGGCGCCCCGACGCCGCGGCCAGGAGCGGCTCGCAAGAATAGCGCCGCCGCCCCAGGGCGGGCGCGGCGACAGCACTCCCTACAAAAGGGGTACGCGTGAGCGACCCAGCTCGCGGTGGGCCAGGGCCAGGCGCAGGCGCGCGCCCACGCGCTTGGAGAAGGGCAGGCCCGGCCGCGCATCGCCGAGCAGCTTGCAGTAGGCGCGGTAGCGCGCCGGGTGCTTGACGTCGGAGGTCAGGTACTCGCGGTACACCCGCCGCAGGGCCGAGGGCGGGATCGAGAGCCGGCGCTCCCAGTACGCGAAGAAGCGCTCCTTCACGAGGTAGTAGCGGTAGCGCTCGTCGCGCGACGGCCCGCGTCCGTGGAAGCCGTTGTGCGCGTGCACACGGTACTCGACGGTGACCTCCGTATCCTGCAGCTTGCGCGCCCCGAACAGGGAGCTGACCCAGGTCAAGCAGTCGTCGGCGCGCAGGCGCCAGTCGCTCAGGAAGTGCTCGCGCAGGTCGCCCAGGGCCGGGGCCAGGGCCGAGCGCTTGTACGACATGGACGAGGCGACGTTGCCCAGGTACGCGCGGCCGAACTGGGTCACGAGGACCGAGCGGCCCAGGTTGCCGAAGAAGGGCACCAGGGTGTGCCGGCCGCCCTCTTCCGCACCGAAGCGCGCCACCGGCGCGAAGTGCGCGCCGATGTCCGGGTGCTGCGCATGCAACTCGCGCACCCGCGCGACGTGTCCGGGCAGGTAGCGGTCGTCGGCGTCGAGCAGGCAGACGACCTCGCTACGCGCCTCCTGCACACCACGC
>JAJFFA010000453.1 GCA_021776885.1 Planctomycetota bacterium | reverse complement strand
GCCCTGCTCTCACCGCTCCTCGACCAGGCCTGCCTGGACGAGCTGGGGGACGTCCGTGCAGCGAAGCTCCTGGACCTGGGGACCGGCACCGGGCTCTTCGCCCGGGGCCTGGCGCGGGCCGGGGCCCGGGTCGTGGCGGTCGAGCGCAGCGCCGAGCAGCTCGCCGGAGCACGCGACCTGGAGCGCAGGGCCGGCGAGGCGGGCCTGGTCGAGTGGCGCCAGGGCGAGGTGCCCGACCTGCCCCTGACCCAGGACGAGCACGGAAGCTTCGACCTGGTGCATGCGCGCTTCCTCCTGGAGCACCTCGGCGACCCCCTGGCCGCCGTGCGCGCCATGCTCGCCGCGGCGCGCCCCGGCGGTCGCATCGTCCTGCTCGATGACGACCACTCCCTGATGCGCCTCGACCCCGACCCGGGTGGCATGACCGAGCTCTGGCACGAGTACGGAGAGGTCTACCGGCGGCTAGGCAACGACCCGCACGTCGGTCGCCACCTGGTCGAGCTGCTGGGTGCCGCCGGAGCCCGCCCCACGCACTCGACCTGGATCCCCTTCGGCGGCTGCGCCGGAGACGAGCGCTTCCGCCTGCTCGTGCAGAACCTGGCGGGCGTGGTCAGCGGAGCTCGCACGGAGATCCTGGCCGGCGGAAGGTTCGACGCAGCGCAGTTCGACGCGGCCATCGAGCGCTTCCACGCCTGGTCGAGCCGCCCGGACGCGAACATCGGCTACGCCGTGCCGTGGGCCGAGGCGCGCCGGCCCGAATGAGGCGACGACTCGCGGTGGCCAATCCGGGCGGCTACTCGGGGCCGACGCACCAGGCGTTGTTGATCACCTCGCCCATGCCCCCGGCCCCGGGGACGATGTAGCTCTTGTCGTCGAGCCCGCGCTCCTCGTCCCAGTGGGTTCCCGGCACGCTGGACAGGACCTCCGGGCTCGAGAGCCCGCGGTCGAGGCGCGCCGTATACACCACGGCGTGCTGGGTGCCCTCGAGGACGGCGCGCAGGAACTCGGGCGTGGCGATCATCGGCATCAGGACCACGCGCCGCGGGTTGCCGTAGTGCGCGCGGTAGTGCTCGAGGACGCGCAGCATCGTCGAGCCCGTCGCCCCCATCGGGTCGGGGACGAGCAAGGTCGCCCCCTCGATCGAGCCGCCGATCTTGCTGCCCGAGAGGTCGACGCCGGTGACGCGCTCGTCGGCATCCGTGACGCGCTCGACGGTCAGGTGGTCCAGGCGCACCGACTCGATGGGCAGCACATCGGCCAGCTGCTCGAAGCAGACCTGCGAGGGCACGATCCCGCCGCGCACGATGTCGACCACCACGACCGGCGCCGCGGGGTCGAGGACCTCACCGCGCCAGACGCCCTCGCCGGGGTGCACCGCGGCCATGCGCGTCGGAATCTCGGCGCCGGTGGTCGGCAGCTCGCGTCCCGCCACGGCGACGGTCAGGTCGCGGTAGACCGAGCGCAACAGCGACAGCAGCTGCGGGTGGGGCGTGTCGGGGGCGGAGATGCGTGCCAGGGCCGTCAACAACCAGGCGTCGTCGAGGATGTGCACGCGGGGTCCGTAACGATGCTCGAGCTCCCAATCCACACGTCCCTCCTCTTCTGCGCCTTGCGGCGCGCGGGCCCCAGCCCGGAGCTCGTCGTCCTGGCCGGCCTGCGGGCCGTCCGTGTCAGCGTCTGATCCCTGGTCGAAGTCCAAACCGTCCCTGGCTCGAGCTACTCGGTTACCGTGCGCGCCAGGACCTCGGCCAGGGGCTCGACATCGTCCAGCGCCGTGGAGCACAGGGCCACGCGCACCGCGCCCGAAAGGGGCACGACGAAGACGCCCTGCTCCTGAGCCCGGCGCTGGGTCTCGGCGGCGTCCGCACTGAAGACCGCCACGAAGAAGCCGCCCTCGTAGCGCGGCGTGCGCAATCCGAGGCGCTCTGCGCAGGCGTTGAAGCGCTCGACACGCTGGTCGATCAGGGCTTTCAGCTTGGCCCGGTCGGCGTCGGCCGCCGCTCGCTGCTCCGGATCCTGGAGCAGGTTCGCGATGGCGAGCAGGCCGAGATGGTTGCAGTTCGACCACGTCCCGCGGCAGGAGTACGAGAGGGCGTTGCCGACCTGCCGGCGCAGCTCTTCGTCCGGCGTGACCGCGATCAGAGCACCGACCCGCGAACCGTACTGGGCAAAGGACTTGGACGCGCTCCAGGCCACGAGCAGGGTGACACTGGCGGGCAGGTTCCCGATCCACTCGGGCCAGCGTGTCGAGCCGGGCTTGCCGTAGCGTGCGTAGGCGAAGTCGACCAGGAGGGTCACCGGAGCCTTGGCTCCGACGCGCTCGAGGGCCGCCGCGACGGCGCGCCACTCGGCCTCGTCGAGGGAGTAGCCGGTCGGGTTGTGGCAAGGGAAGTTGAGGATGACCAGGGCGCGTCCCTGGCGCTGCAGCAGGGCTTCGAGCCCCGACTCGAAGGCCTGCACGTTGAAGCGGCCGGCCCCGTCGAACATCGGAAACGTCTCGACGGCGCGCCGCGTGTGGTTGGCGATGATCTTGTACGGGCCCCAGAAGTAGTCGCTGGTGTACAGCGCCTGACCCTCCTCGAGGAAGTTCACCACCGCGTGGTGCACGGCGCCGGTGCCGCCGGCCGTGGCCACGCAGACGGACTGGTCGACGAAGGGCGTGCCCTCGAACACGTCGCGCACCACTGCCTCGAGGAACGGCGTGTCCCCGGCGATGGGCGCGTAGGCCGAAGCGCGGGTGGGGTCCACGGCACGCATGGCGGCGTGCACGGCGGGCATGACGGCCAGCTGGCCGTCGTCCTGCATCAGTGCCCCCAGGGAGGCGTTGATCACCTTCTCGCCCAGGGCCGCGCGACGTTGCGCCTCCGCGTTGAGCGCGAAGATCGGATCGTCGGCGGGGCGTCCGGTCGAGGCGGGGATCAGGCTCGTCATTCGGCCAGGGGTCAGGATGGAAGAACTCAACGGCATCTCCGGATCTCGGGGCAGGGCCCTCCCCGGGCGCGGGGTGGCGAAGCAGTATACGGCCCGCGCGCGTGCGGCCGGAGTAGGTAGCGATCCTGCAAGAAAAGCCCAGTTGAGGGCCGCATGGCCTGGACCGTCCCCCTGGGCGGGCTACAGTCCAGCGACCCCGCTCCCCACACCCCGCCCCCTGACCGAGGCCCGCTCGGGGCCCAGAACGCCCGGAAGCCCATGCTCATCCCCCTGCTCCTCGCCAGTCTCGCCCCCTCCGCAGCCCCCGCGACCGCGCCCCTCGGGGGCGGAAAGGTGGCCTGGTTCGAGGGCTCGTACGCCGACGCCCTGGCCAAGGCCAAGGCGGAGAAGAAGCTGATCTTCATCGACTTCTGGACCGACTGGTGTGGCTGGTGCAAGCGCCTGGACGCCGACACGTTCAGCCAGCAAGAGGTCGGCGACGTGTTGAAGGACCTGGTCTGCCTGAGCATCGACGCCGAGAGCGAGTCGGGAGCCGTGGTCGCCAAGGGCTTCGTCCTGCAGGGCTTCCCCGCGCTGATGATCGTCAACGGGGACGGAGTGGTGCAGGACTCGATCGGTGGCTACCTGCCCCCGGACGGGTTCGTGAAGGAGATCGAACGCGTGCAGCGCGGCGAGGGCACGGTCGGTGGGCTCGAGACCCGCATCGCGGCCGACCCGCAGGACCTCGACGCCCGCTTCGAGCTGGCGCAGAAGCTCGAGACCCTGGGCGACCCCGGCGCCGCCAAGGTCCAGCTCGACGCGATCAAGGCCGCCGACCCGGAGGGCCGCAGCCAGGCCATGCGCACGATCCAGCTGTTCGACGCGGTGCAGGCGATGGCCCAGGCCTATGGCAGGACCCAGGAGCTGGACACCGCGCCCGTGGTGGCCTTCTTGAGCGCAGAGAAGCACCCCAGCGTCGCGACCCGCGGCTGGATGATCCTGGCCAACATCCACGGCCAGCTCGAGCAGCCGGCCGAGGCCACCCACGCGTTCCAGAGCGCCTGGAAGCATTGCCCCGCTGACGAGCGCGCCGACGTCGGCCCGACGATCGCCAACGCCCTGCTGAGCATGGCCGGCTCGCTGACGGATGCGGACAAGGCCCTGGCCCTGGCCGCCGCCGAGGGGACCCGGGACAAGGGTGCGAACCAGGCCGAGCTCTACGCTCGCTGCCTGCACCTGAACGGCAAGGTCGCCGAGGCGCTCAGCGCCCTGGAGGGCGCCGTCGAGCTCTACCCGGACAACGCCAAGCTGCAGAAGCGCCTGAAGGACTTCCGCACGGACGTCTGAGCCCCAGGGAGTACCTAGCGGTCCACTTGACCGTCCCCGTCCTTGTCGCGTACGCGCGGGTCGCCGTTGACAGCCCAGTCCGCGACGAAGAAGAGCGCGCGCTCGACGTCCGCGCTCAGGTTGCGGTCGCGGAAGGTGCTGTAGTCGTAGTAGCGGTATCCGCGCAGGACCAGGAAGCGGTCGTAGTAGGCGTCCGCGTAGAGCTCGCCCTCGATGTACTGGTAGCCCTCCCCCACGAAGAAGTTCAGGTCGGGGTGGAAGGGGTCACCGGCCAGGCCCTCGAGGCCCGAGCTGATCACCCGCCGGTAGCGATCGCTCTGCTTCATGGCCGCGATCTGCGGCGGCGGCGCGCTGCCCTCCTGGGTGCTAGGCATCAGGACGCGCACCTCGCGCAGGGCACGGATGGCCAGGCGCCGGCCGCGTTCGCGCGCCGCCAGGTCGGCCTTGGCCGCCTGGGCCAGGCGCGTCGTCTGCAGGTCGGCGGTCATGCGAGCGACCAGGATCTGGCGCTGTTCGATCATCTCGGCCAGGACCTCCTTGGAGGCCGAGTCGCCCTGCTTGAGCAGCGCCACCAGGTCCTCGACGACAGGCCCGTAGGCCGGCGGGGCGAAGATCGGCTCGGCCAGGATCGACAGGTCGAAGCGGATGGCGCGCGCCCGCGCCGCGGCCAGGTCCGTGCGCCGCGTCACCGTCTCGAGCTCGAAGCCCGCCTGCAGCTGCACCCGCCCGCTCGCGTGACCGTGCAGGATCGCGAGCCCCGCGCGCAGCTCCGCCAGCTCGCCCTCCGCCTCGGCCAGGAGCTTGCGCCGCGCCCAGGCGCGGGCGTCCGCCGCCAGGCGTGCGAAGACCAGAGCTCGGTCCTCGTTCCAGGGTTCATCGAAGGGCCCGCTGGCCAGGACCTTCCAGTGCGTGAAGCACAGCCCGAGCTCTTCCTCGTCGCCCTTCAAGAGCGACAGGTAACCGCGCTGGGTCCAGCCCACCCGGACCGAGGCGATCAAGAGACGCACGTCCGTCGTCAGGCCGGTCAGGTCCTCGAGGAACTCGGCGTCCTCGCCCTCCGCGTCGCGGAACAGGCGCGCGACCTGACCCAGGTCGGGACGGTCCCCGAAGCCCCGGCGGCCGTCGGGCGCCTGGCCCCAGGCCGACTCCCCGTCCAGGCGGGCCGGCGCGCTCAGCGCAGTCGGGCCGGGTGCAGGCGCTGACGCGGAGAGGGAAGCCGCCAGGAGGAGAGCGAGACAGGCCATCGACGCTCCTAGCATGGCCCAGCGCACCGGTTTCGGTGGGAGCGGGCCGGCGGCAGCCCGGCGCCCGCCCGGGCGGCGAGTTCAGGCCCCGCGCTCAGGCGAAGGGCCCGCTGGCCCCCTCATCCGAGATCGGTCCACGGGCGGGCGGAGGCGGGATCTCGAAGTTCCAGTCGAGGACCGTGCCCCCAGGCTCGCTGGGCGGGTCCTCGGCGGCGGCGTCCGCACGGGTCTTCTCGGCCCGCGCGTCACGGGACGCGTCCCCGCGTCCGATGTCCTGGCGCTCCCTCACCCTGCGCTCGAGCTCCTCGACGATGGCGGGACCCGCCGGCGCCGGGGCCGCGCTCGGGATCCCCGCCGTGGGCGCATTCAGGCGCACGGGCGGCAGGTGCCGGGCCGGTGTGGGGACGGGGTACCGGGGCGCGGTCGGGCGCTCCACGTGGGCCGAGCGCCGCGCCAGGAATTGCATGCGTCGGATCTGGGCGAAGGGCAGGCCCAGCCCGCGCGCCAGGTCGACGCCCGAGGCCACGCCGAGCTGCTCCAGGGAGTAGACCTCGAGCTGCGCCAGGGCCTCGATCAAGCCCGCGTCCAGCCCGTCGAGTTCGCCGAC
>JAJFFA010000452.1 GCA_021776885.1 Planctomycetota bacterium | reverse complement strand
AGGTGCGCCTCGGGGAAGCGCGCGTCCTGCTGGTGGGCTGCGGCGCCCTCGGGGGGGTGCTGGCCCAGTCCCTCGTGCGCGCCGGGGTCGGCTCGCTGGTCCTGGTCGACCGCGACGTGGTCGAGGAGTCGAACCTGCCGCGCCAGGTGCTCTTCGACGAGCGCCACGCGCTCGAGGGCTGGGCCAAGGTCGAGGCCGCGGCCGAGACCCTGGCACGCATCGGTGGACCGACCCGGGTCGAGACCCACGCGGCACACGTCGACGCCGGGCGGCTGCCGCTCCTGGCCCGCGGCGTCGACCTGGTGCTCGACGGAACGGACAACCTGTCCACGCGCTACCTGATCAACGACTGGTCGGTGTCGAACGCCACGCCCTGGATCTACGGCGGCGTGGTCGGCGCGGGCGGACTCGTCCTGGCCTGCGTGCCCGGTGTCGGTGCGTGCCTGCGCTGTCTCTTCAGGAACCCGCCCGCCCCCGGGGTGCTGCCCACCTGCGACACCGCCGGCGTGATCCTGCCCGCCGTGGGGGCGGTGGCTTCGCTGCAGGCGGGCCTGGCCCTGCGCTTGCTCGCGGCCCCCGAAGGCTTCGAGCCCGCGGTGCTCGAGGTCGACGTCTGGCGCGGCGACGTGCGCCGGGTCGTCGCCCCCCGTGACCCGGCCTGCCCGGCCTGCGCCGGGCGCACGTTTCCCTACCTGCACGACGCACCGGCGACGCCGACCGAGGTGCTCTGCGGTCGCGAGACGGTGCAGGTGAACCGCGGCCACGCGGCCCCCGACCTGGACGCCCTCGAGCGCTCGCTGCAGGGCGTCGCCCTGGAAGTACGCCGCGCCGGCTCGTTGCTGCGCGTGGTCCTCGAGGAGGCCCGGCTGACCCTCTTCCCGGACGGCCGCATCCTGGTCGAGGGCACGGACGATCCCGCCCGGGCCCTGGCCCTCGTCGACCGCTACGTGGGCTCGTGAAGCCGGCGCTGGTCGTCCTGGCCGCGGGCGCCTCGACCCGCCTCGGGCGCTGCAAGGCCCTGGTACCCCTCGCCGGGCGCACGCCGCTCGAGCGCCTGCTGGCCGCGGGCTGCGGCCTCCCGGGGCCGGCCCTGGTCATCAGCGGCGCGCACCACGCCCGGATCCTGGCCGCGGCGCCGGAGCAGGTCGAGGTGCTCGAGAATCCGAACTGGCGCGCGGGGCGCAGCGGCGGCCTGGCCCTGGCCCAGGCGGCGCGGGACGGGCGTGATCTGCTCGTGGCGCCGGTCGACTGTCCGCGCGTACCCCGCGCCCTGGTCGAGGCCCTGGTCGGCGAGTGGCTCGAGCGCGGCGCCCCGGCCCGGGGCTGGCTCGGGCCGCGGCACGCTGGCCGGCACGGCCATCCGATCGTGCTCGGGCGCGACCTGGCGCGGACCCTGCGTCAGCTTCCCCCCGCAGCCTCCCTGCGCGACCTGCGCGGGCGCGCGGACCCACTCTGGGCCCTCGACACGGAGTTCGCCGAGAGCCTCGACGACCTGGACACGGCCCAGGACCTGGCGCGCATCGAGGCCGAGCTGCAGCCCCGACCGGGGAGCTGAGCGCGGGGTCGCTCGGCAGGACCCGGAAAGAGTTTCCACCCGGCGGGCGCTGAATCCGGCTTCCCTCTGAGAACGATCGGGCCGTCGCCCCGGTTCTGGAACAGTTCGGCCCACCTCCGGGCCGATAACTCGCCGTCCAATGAGTTTTCAGGGTGACGTCCGTGGGATCGGCCTGGCCGAACTTCTGCAGGGCCTTGCTCGCGGTCGCAAGGAGGGAACCCTCACCCTCACCGGTCCGAAGGGCCTGCACTCTACCCTCGGGGTAGAGAACGGGTTGCTCTTCCTCCTCCCCGACCACGACGAGGATCCAGAGGTCTGGCGTGAGTGTGTGCGCAATGCGTGGGCCTCCGATCCGGAGTTCCGCGTCGACTACCTGCGCATGAGCGAGATCGCCCGCGCGCGGCGACTCGAGGGGCTCTACAATCTGCTCGACGGCGAGGGAGTCCACTTCCGCTTCGACCCCGGGCCGCTGCCCAACCGCGAGGTCGCGGCGGCCGCGGTGGGCAACGGTGAGCCCGGCGGGGCGATCCACTGCGAGGGCGTCGCAGTCGAGTACTTCCTGCTCGAGTACGCTCGCATGGCCGACGAGCTGCAGGGGGTCCCGGAGGCCACCAGCCTGCCGGAGGACGCGATCCTCTGCCTGCTCGATGCCAACCTGGCCCAGGGCCAGATCGCGCGCATCGTCGAGCACCTCTCGGGCAACACCACGATGCTGGAGCTGGCCGACCGCATGGGCTGGCCCCTGCGCCAGGTGCGCCTGATCGGGTACCAGGCGCTGCAGTCCGGCGTCGCGCGCCTGGCCTGGCCCAGCGAACACCTGCGCCTCAGCCTCTTCGAGCTGGCCAGCAAGAACTTCTCGCGCGCCGCCAAGCGCCTGAGTGCCTGGTGCCGCGAGGGCCACCCGGGGCCCGTCACGCCGGAGGAGGCCGAGGCCCTCTCGAACGAGTGGCTGGCCGGACGCCTGCCGGCCACCTTCCCGGCCATGACGCCCCAGATGGTGCGGCGTCTGCTGCGCCGCATGGACCACGCGCTGCGCGACCCCCAGCAGCGCATCAGCCACTGGGCCGAGGCCGTACGCGTCCACAAGCACGACCGCATCGCGCGCGTGCGCCTGCTCGCCGCGCTGGGCGCGGAGGGCGGAGATGCATCGCAGCTCGACCTGCGTGCCCTGCTCGAGGTGGCGCGCGAGTTCCGCGACGAGGGCACGCCCTGGCGCAGCGCGCCGGCCCTCGTGCTGGCTGCCCAGACGCAGCCTTCGGTCGAGGCCGTTCAGCTCGAGATCGGCACGGGCCTGGTCTCCGCCGGGCGCATCGAGGACGGCGGCCCCTGGGTGCTGAGCGCGTCCGCGGTGTTGCTCGACAAGAACGCCGCCGACCGCGTCGTGCTGCCCCTGCGCGCCCTGCTCGAGGCCGA
>JAJFFA010000451.1 GCA_021776885.1 Planctomycetota bacterium | reverse complement strand
AGCGGGCTCCGAGGCGGGCTCCAGGGTGGGCTCCGGGGCGCTTTCCACACCGGTCTCGACAGAGGGTTCCTGCGCCGCGGCGGAGCGGGTCACGGGGGCGAGGGAGAGCGCCAGTGCGCAGCCGAGCAACGTGGTCTTCATGGCGGTCCGGATTCCACCACACCGCCGCGCCCCGCGCCCGTCGCGGCTGGGTTTGCCCGCGACAAGACTTGCGTGAGGACGGGCCGCAGCGTTGCGACTCTGCCCGGCGGCGCGTATCCGTGGGGCCATGTGGCCTGCCCTCTGCCTCGCTCCCCTCGCCCTCTCCCCGCTCCTCGGCCCCGCCCCGCTGCCGGACGACTGGCCCTGGTGGCGTGGTCCGCAGCTCGACGGCGTGTCGCGCGAGGTGGGCTGGTCCGTCGAGGGCCGCACCCTCTGGTCGCGGGACGTGGGCCTGGGCTACTCCTGCGCCTCGGTCGCGCAGGGCCGCGTCTACACCCTCGGCTTCGACGTCGAGGCCTCCCAGGACGTGCTCTTCTGCCTCGACGCCGAGACCGGCGTCGACCTCTGGCGCTACGCCTGGCCCGCGCGCCTGCGCGATCAGGACCACACCGGTGGGACCCTCTCGACGCCCTCGGTGGCGGACGGCCGGGTCTGGATCAAGTCGCGCGAGGGCGTCGTCACCTGCCTCGACGCCGAGCACGGCCAGGTGCTCTGGGCGCGCACCCTGCCGCGCGAGGTCGAGCTCTCCCCCAACGGCTACGGCTTCCCCAGCTCGCCCCTGCTCGAGGGCGAGCGGGTCATCGTGAACGCCGACCGTGCCATCGCCCTCGAGAAGGACAGCGGCGAGGTGCTCTGGGCCAGCGAGCCCCTCGACGCCCAGTTTTCCACCCCGACCGTGTTCGAGCTCGACGGCGAGCGGCGCATCGCGAGCTTCGGCCAGCAGGGCCTGGCCGTGCTCGACCCGGCGAGCGGCGAGCAGCTCTTCTTCCACCCCTTTCATCGCAGCGACCGGCTGGTCAACGCCTCGACCCCGATCGTGGTCGGCGAGCGCCTGTACATCTCGTCCGCCTACGACAACGGCTGTGCTCTGGTCGAGTTCAGCGAGGGCCAGGCGCGGGCCGTGTGGGCCAACCGGCGCATGCGCAACAAGATGGCGGGCGGGGTGCTGGTCGGCGGGCACCTCTTCGGCTTCGACGAGTCGATCCTGAAGTGCCTCGACCTGGACGGCGAGGAGCTCTGGCGCGAGCGCGGCCTGGGCAGCGGCTCGCTGATCGGCGTCGGCGAGCACCTCTTCGTCCTGACCTCGCGCGGCGAGCTGATCGTCGCCGCCGCCAGCGGCACGGGCTTCGACGAGCTCTCGCGGGCCAAGCTCTTCGAGCAGGGCGAGGGCTGGAGCCCGCCCGTCTTCGCGGGCGGGCGTGCGTACGTGCGCTCGAGCCTGGGCCAGCTCGTCTGCCGCGACCACCGCGCGGCGCAGGCCAGGGCGGACACGAGCGCGGACGCAGGCGCTGGAGGCACGGGTCCTCTGCCCCCCGCGGACGAGCTGTTCCGCGCCCACCTCGCCGCCGTGGGTGGCGCCGAGGCGCTCGAGCGCCACGACTCGATGCACGTGGTCGGGACCTTCGAGATGCGCCACGTCGGCTTCACGCCGGTCGAGTACCAGGCCTGGTGGCGCGCCCCGAACGAGTGGCGCGGCCGCATCCAGGCCCCGGGGGGGCGGCCGGGCTACATCCACCGCGTGTTCGACGGTGAAGTCGCCTACGAGCTGAACCGCTACCTGGGCGACAAGCTGCTCGACCCGGGCACCCAGCTCGAGTCCCCCGAGACGCGGGACTTCCGTGCCGCCCTGCACTGGGAGCGGCACTACGTCGAGCGCCGCACGGTGGCCCTCGAGCGGCTCGAGGGCCGGCCCGCCTGGCGCGTCGACGCGCGCATGGCCGCGGGCCACGCACGCAGCGTCTGGTTCGATCGCGAGACGGGCTTCCTGGTGCGGCGCGCGAGCGAGGACGAGTCGATCGTCCAGTACGGCGACTACCGCGCCTTCGAGGGCCGCTTCGTGCCGACCCTCGAGGTGCACTACCGCGCGGACACGGGGATCCAGGAGACCTTCCGGATCGATTCTGTCGAGTTCGACAGCCCCGAGGTCGAGGACGCGCTCTTCGAGCGTCCGGAGTCGGTCGAGGAGCTGATCGCCGCGGGCCAAGAGGAAGCCGACGGCGAATAGGAGCGCCAGGGCGGGCCCGCCGCCTGCAGAAAATCTGAAATCGAGCGTGACGCGACCGCGCTCCCGCGCATCCACCGGGGGTCCGATTCACCCCAGCGGTCCAGACCATGCGCTCATCCCGACCCCAGCTCGCCTCCCGCGCCCCGCGCCTCCTCGCCCGCCTGGCCCTGCCGGTCGCTCTGGCCGCTCTGGCCCTGCCGGCCTCCGCCCAGAGCGGGCGCTGGGTCTACGACGTGCTCGACAGCATGAGCTGCGTCGACCTCTCCCAGGACTACAACGGGGACGGCCTGCCGGACGTCCTGATCGGGGACCCCGACTGGGGGATCGCCGGACGGGTGCGCCTGCTGCGCGGGTACGACGGCGCGCCCCTGGCCCAGTTCACCGCCGGCGGGGCGTCGGATTTCGGGCGGCTCGTGCTCGGAGTACCGGACCTCAGCGCGGACGGCACGCCGGATCTGGTCGTGACGGACGCGGACCACGAGTTGCGCGTCATCGACGCGGTGACGGGGAATCCCTTCGGTGGCTCGATCCAGGTCTCGGACGGCCCCTGGCGCCTGGATCCGACCCGCGACCTGAACGGCGACGGCTTCGCGGAATTGATCGCCGGCCTGCCGGCGGTGGGCAACGGGACGGTCTGTGTGATCTCGGGCCGCTTCCTGGCCACGGGCCAGGCCCCCGCCTACCTGTGGTGCATCGGCGGCTCGCAGCAGGGCGGCCGCTTCGGCGAGGACGTCGCCTGCGCGGGGGACGTGAATGCTGACGGGGTCGAGGACGTCCTCGTCGGTGCCCCGCGCGAGGAGGGCACGGTCGGCCTGTTCCAGTACCACGGCCGCGTGCACTGCCTGTCGGGGACCAATGGAGCGACCCTCTGGACCCGGCGCCGCAACGGCAGCGACTACACCGCCTTCGGCTACGCCCTGGACTCGGGCCCGGACTACGACGCTGACGGCGTCGCGGACGCCCTGATCGGCGCTCCCCTCGACGACGTGGCGGGTCTCGACGCGGGGACGATGTTCGTCGTCAGCGGCACGACCGGCGTGATCCTGGGGCAGGTGCCGGGGACGGCCGGCGAGCAGTTCGGAAGCGACGTGGAGTCCGTCGGCGACATGGACCGCGACGGGGTGGCGGAGTTCCTGGTCGGCGCGCCGCTGAGCAGCGGCGGATCGGGCGCGGCCGTGCTCTACTCGGGCGCCAGCTTGACGCGCATCACCGCAGCCGGAGGCGGGGGCTCCCTGGGCAAGCGCAACTCCCTCTCCGGCGGCGTGGACGCCACGGGCGACGGCCTGCCTGACTTCATCGTCGGCTGGCCGGGCAACTCCGGCAACACGGCGGTGTGGATGTGGGAGACGGACTGCGACGGCGAGATCAGCGCGTACTGCAACACCTTCGCCAACAGCACGGGTGCCCCCGCCAGCCTGACGGCCGAGGGCTCCCCGTCCCTCTACCTGAGCGACCTGACCCTGGTCGCGGGCGACTGCCCCCCGGGCAAGCCGGGCCTCTTCTTCATGGGCACCCAGGAAGTCTTCAGCCCCTTCGGCGACGGAGTCCGCTGCGCCGCCGGCCAG
>JAJFFA010000046.1 GCA_021776885.1 Planctomycetota bacterium | reverse complement strand
CGCCCCGCCCCGCTCCCTACTGGAACTGGCGCGTGACGAGCACGGCGATCGGGTTCATGCCCGCCATCGCCGAGGCGACCACGGTCGGGGCTCCGGTCGTGGGGTCGATGCTGGCGACCACCACGTCGCCACCGACCGAGTTGGTGGCGAAGACGTAGCCGCCGCCGGGGCCGACGCGGACGTCGCTGGGGTTCATGCCGATCGTCACGGCCGGCAGGTCGGACAGGGTGCCCGTGGCGCCGACCGAAAAGACGGCCAGGCGACCCGTGCCGCCCGGGTCCGAGACCGCCGCGTAGGCGAAGCGGCTGTCCGGCGTCAGGCTGATGGCCAGGGGGCCGGGGCCCTCGGCGTTGGTGGGGGTGATGGGGGAGAGCTCGCCCGTGTCCTGGTCCACCGTCGCGGTGACCACCAGGTTGGCGTTGGGCAGGGGCAGGTAGGCCAGGGTGCCCTCACGGTTGAAGCGGATCGAGGCCGCCGTCCCGACGCCCAGGGTCGTGTTCTCGTCCGATGTGATCAGTGCGCCCATGTTGGCGAGCTGGTCCTGGTCGAAGGCGAAGGACGTGATCTGGCCCCCGCCGCCGCCCGTGGCCGTGGCGGCGTAGACGAAGCGACCCGTGGGGTCGACGGCCACCGTATCCACGTCCGGCGCGATCGGGCGCGTTCCGCTGAAGGTCAGGGTGCCGTCACCCTGGTCGATCAGGTAGACGAGCACGTTGCCCGACGAGGTGACGAAGGCGAAGCGCCCCGAAGGATCGATCGCCACCGACTGCATCACACCCATCCCGCCCTGGGCCATGCCCGCGGGGGCGGGGCCGCCGCCCACGCCGATGGTGAAGCTCTGCACCGTCTGGTCCGTCTCGTTGATCGCGACCAGGAAGCGACCCATGGGGTCGATCGCCAGGCTGCTCGGGTCCATGCCCGTCATGATCGCCGCGCCGGCAGGCGTCAGGGCGCCCGAGGCGGGGTCGACGCTGAAGGCATTGATCGTGTCGTCGTCGGCTCCCAGGGCGTAGAGGAACTGGGGTGCCGCAGCGATCGGGGCCGCACCCGTGACCTGGGCCACGGAGGAGGGCGCCGAGCGCGTGCGCAGGGTCTCGCTCAGGGTCAAGACCCCGGTGCCCTGGTTGACGCTGTAGACGGAGACGTCGTTCGAGCCGCTGTTGGCGACGTAGGCGTAGCTGCCCGAGGCGTCGAGGCTGATCGAGGCCGGCTGGCTGCCCGTGGGGAAGGTGCCGCCCACGACGCTGACGGCTCCGGACTCCGCGATCGCGAAGATCGACACCTCGTCGCTGCCGTTGTTGGCCACGAACAGGAAGTCGCCGTTCGGGTGCACGGCCAGGCCGACGGGCATGTCACCGGTCATGCGCGTGCCGCCCCCGGGGATCGAGAGGGCGCCGGTGCCCGCGTCGATCGAGATGCGCACCAGGGTGTCGAAGTTCTCGAAGGTGGCGAAGAGCTGGGTGCCGGTCGTGTCGACGGCCAGGCTCGAGAGCATTCCGGCCAGGGACAGGGCCGGGGCCGCGCTGGGGGTCAGGGTCCCGTCGACGCCGCTGACGTCGAAGATCGAGATCGTGGCGGTGGTGCGGTTCGCGGTCCACACGAAGCGCCCCAGGGGGTCGACGGCCACGTCGATCGGCCCGGCGCCGGTGGCGTCGGTGTCGACCTGGGTCAGGGCGCCGCTGCCCGCGTTGATACTGAAGGTCTCGACCTGGTTCGATCCGGACGAGACGACGTAGGCCACGCTGCCGTCCGGCGCCAGGGCCATGCGGTGCGGACCGATGCCGGTCGCTGCGGCGGCTGCCGCGCTCAGGAGGCCCGTCGCCGGGTCGAGGGTGTAGGTCGAGATGTTGGAGGGCGTGACGCCGTCTCCGAGGTTGGGGACCCACACGAAGCCGCGGGCCGAGTCCACGACCACTTGCTCCGGCCCGTCCTCGCCCAGGGCCGCACCCTGGTAGGAGAGGGGCGCCAGGCTGCCCGTGTCCGCGCCGACCGAGTAGATCGAGATGGCGTCGTCGCCCGAACCGGCGACGTAGGTGAACTGGGGCGGGGCGGCGACGGCGATGCTGAACGTGGTCGAGGTCGAGCCCAGGGTGTTGCTCGCCGTGAGGGTGTACTCGGTCGCGGCGCTGGTCGCCGTCGGCGTGCCGGAGATGACTCCGGTCGCGGTGCTGAAGGCGAGGCCGCCGGCGATGGCCGGATCGAGCAGGAACGAATCCGCGCTCCCGCCCGACACCGAGGGTGCGGTCGTCTGCACCGGGACGCCGGTCAAGAACACGGCGTTGGACACGGGTAGGCTAATCCCGGTCGGGGCACTGTTGCCGCCGCCGCCTCCGCCGCCGCCGCAGGCTGCGACGAGGGAAAGAGTCAGGAGAGCGGCGAAGAGATTACGCGAGGGGGTCAGGGTCGGGGAGGGACTACGAGAACTCATGGTCAGCCTTCGATGGCCGTGCAGGCCAATGGCGCTAGGTACGCCTATTACATTCGGGGGGGCGGACTCAGGATCATAGCGATCCGGGGGGTCGTCGCGGGCCGCGTTCGGGGACGGCCTTCTGCGGCATTAAGACGCGTTCATCAGTAGCCCGCCGCGTGGCCGTCTTTACGCGATTCCGAGGCGCCGTAGTAGAGCCCCGTATCGGGGTCCCGCAGGACGGCCTGATAGCCGCCGAAGATGCCCGGTTTCGTGACCACGCTGTGCCCCAGGTCCGAGAGGTCGCGCACCTCGCGGTAGTCGAAGCCGCTCTCCAGGGCCACCTGGCCGCCGTCGGTCATGCGCTCTCCCGTGGGCTGGGAGGAATCGAGGTGCACCAGGCGCGGCGCGTCTCCGGCCTCCTGCAGGTTCATCCCGAAGTCGATCAGGTTGGCCAGGACCTGCACGTGGGCCTGGGGCTGGGTCGCGCCGCCCATGACGCCGAACGCCAGCCAGGGCGCCCCGTCCCGGGTGACGAAGGCGGGGATGATCGTGTGGAAGGGGCGCTTCTTCGGCGCGTACGTGTTGAAGCGCCCTTCGGTCAGGTCGAACAGCTCGCCCCGATCCTGGAGCACGAAGCCCAGCCCCGGCGGGGTCATGCCCGAGCCCATCCCGCGGTAGTTGCTCTGGATCAGGGACACCATGTTCCCGGCCGCGTCCGCGGTGGCCAGGTAGATCGTGTCGCCCTCTTCCAGCGCAGGGTTGCCAGCCGGGTAGCTCTTGCCGGCGCGTTCGAGGTCGATCAGGGCGCGACGCGTCGCGGCGTACTCCTTGGAGATCAGCTCTTCCACCGGGATCGTGTGGAACGCCGGGTCGGCGTAGAAGCGCGCGCGGTCCTCGAAGGCGAGCTTCTTGGCCTCGACGAACAGGTGCAGCCACTCGGTGCTGCCGAAGCCCATGTGCGCCACGTCGAAGGGCTCGATCACGTTCAGCATCTGCAGCGCGGCGATGCCCTGGCCGTTCGGCGGCAGCTCCCACACGTCATAACCGCGGTAGTGGGTCGAGACCGGGTCGACCCACTCCGAGTGGTGCTGGGCCAGGTCGTCATAGGAGAGGAACCCGCCCTGCGCCTGGACGTAGTCGGCGATGGTGCGCGCAACCTGGCCCTCGTAGAACGCGGCGCGGCCTTCCTGCCCGAGCTTCTCGAGGGTGTTCGCCAGGCCCGGGTTCTTGAAGAGCTGGCCCTTGGCCACGGGCTTGCCCCCGGGCATGAACGTCTCGGGGAAGCCGGGGTAGCGCGCGAGACTCTTGCAGTTGAGCGCCCAGTAGTGGGCGATCACCTCCGTGATCGGCGCGCCCTCGCGGGCGTAGCGCACGGCGGGTGCGAGGACCTCGGACATGGGCAGCTTGCCCAGGCGTCCGTGCAGGCTGAACCAGCCGTCGACGCAGCCGGGCACGCTGACCGGCAAAGCGCCCCGCGCCGGAATCTTGTCGCCGGCCAGCTCGCGCAGCTTCTCCAGGGACAGGGAGGCGGGCGAGCGTCCGCTCGCGTTGAGGCCGTAGAGCGCCTTTTTCTCCGCGTCCCACACGATGGCGAAGAGGTCGCCGCCGATTCCGTTGCCGGTGGGTTCCACCAGGCCCAGAACGGCGTTGGCGGCGATGGCCGCGTCGACCGCGCTGCCCCCGGCCTTGAGGATGTCGAGACCGACCTGGGTCGCGAGGGGCTGGCTGGTGGCGACCATTCCATGCGCCGCGATCACCTCCGAACGCGTGGCGAAGGTGTGTCCGGTGATGCGATCCATGGGGGCGGGCGCCGTCGACGTGAGGGCGAGGGCCAGGGGGGCGAGGAGCATAGGGACTCCGATGGGCTGGGGGCAGTGGGGCGGCCGACGATAGGCGCGCCGGCGCGGGGGCGCCAGTTCGGGGGCGCGCCCGATTCCGCGGGCGCGGCTGCCGATCCCGCCGGCGCGGCGCTGATTGCGCCGGCGCGGCGCCGATTGCGCGGGCGCAGCGCCGATTGCGCGGGCGCAGCGCCGATTGCGCGGGCGCAGTGCCGATTGCGCGGGCGCAGCGCCGATTGCGCGGGCGCAGTGCCGATTGCGCGGGCGCAGCGCCGATTGCGCGGGCGCAGCGCCCGGGGGGGCCCCCTCCCCTGCTCCCGCGCCGGGTGGCGCGGGAATGCCGCCGCGACCTCAGTCGAAGGCGGTTGTGAGCGCCAGCGACGACGGCGCGAGACCCGTCGGAGCGCTGGTCAAGAGCTCGAGCTCCGCCTTGACGGGGTCGATGGTGAAGATGCTGACGTTGGCGCCAGCGCTGTTGAGCACGTACAGGACGCGGCCGCGGGGGTCGACCGCGAGCTCGCCCGGGTTGAGGCCTCCGTCGATCCGAAACTCGTCGACCAGGCGCGTGTCGGCTTCGCGGATGCGGAAGCTGGCCGTGTAGCCGATGCCCCCGGGCGGGCCGGAGACGGTGGCGAAGAGGTAGTCGCCGCTGGGGTGCACGACCACGGCCTCGGGACGCGATTCCGTCCCGCGACCGGGGGGGATCGGAGTCAGCTCGCCCGTCTGGGAGTGCACCGCGTAGGGCACGAGGATGTTCGAGCCGTGCAGGGCGGCGAAGGCGACGTCTCCGTGGGGTGAGTAGCGCAGCTCCCGCGGCTCGCCGGGGGCGGGCGCGAGGGACACGTCGCCGATGAACTCACCGTCGAGAACCGAGTAGGTCGAGATGCTGCGCGAGCTCTGGTTCGACGCGTGGACGAAGCGTCCGGTCGGGTCCATCGCAAGGTGCGTCGGGTCGAGGCCCGCGCTGGCCGAGTCGATCGGGGTCAGCACCCCGTCGACGGGGTCGATTGCGAAGGACAGGATCTGGTTCACACCGCGCACCACGACGTAGAGCTCGCGCCCGGAGGGGTCGAGGACCAGGCCGCAGGGCGGGCCGGGCAGGCTCGTCGGCGGGCCCAGGGAGGTCAGCTGTGCGCTGACGGGGTCGACGTCGAAGCCCTCGACGGACTGGCCCACTTCCGCCGCCACGAACAGGCGCCGGCCGCGCACGTCCAGGGCCACATCACAGGGAGCTGCAGCCGTGGGGACCGTGCCGCCGCTCTCGGTCAGCCCACCCGTGTCGCGGTCGATCGCGTAGGTGGCGATGTCGTCGGAGCCTGCGCCCAGGACGAAGAGGTGCCGTGCCCGGGGCTCGAGGGGCGTGCTCCCGCTCACGATGCCGAGGGACAGGGGGCCGTTGCGGGTGCGGAAGCGCGCCTTCTCCGCCAGGCCGCCGTCGATCAGGTCGACGTCGTAGACGTGGATCTCGTTCGAGCCCGTGGCCAGCACCCACAGGTGCAGTCCCGCGGGGTCGAGGGCCAAGCTCGTCGGGTTGTCTCCGGTGAGCTGCACGCTGCTCTGGGTCAGCTGTCCGTTC
>JAJFFA010000450.1 GCA_021776885.1 Planctomycetota bacterium | reverse complement strand
CATCGCCGGCTCCTGTGACCCGGCTACGCCGCAGCCGGGAATGGGCACCTACTACAACGCCCCGTCCGTGACCGCTACGACGGGGCTGGGCACCAACGACTTCTTCTGGATCGAGTCCTCGGTGGACGCGGGCTGCTTCTTCTTCGGAGGCTGCAACGGCAACGACTCGAACCCCTACGCCTCGTTCTGGCACGCGCTCTACGCAGACACCTCCGAGTCGTGCGGTGAAGGGCCCTGCGGCGGGACCGGCGTCTGCTACTGCCCAGCCTCCCTCAACTCGACCGGGGCGGGCGGTGTGCTCCAGGCAACGGGCTCGGCTCAGGCCAGCCCGCTCGACCTGACCTTCAGCGCTAGCCCGATCCCGAACACGGCGGGCCTGCTCTTCTTCGGCCCGACCCAGATCACCAGCGAGCCGGACTTCGGGGAGGGCGTGCGCTGCGTCGGTGGACAGACCCGGCGGGTCTTCCCGGTCGGGTTTGCCAGCGGGAACACGCGCAGTGTGACCCTCGACGGCAGCGCGAACTACGCCTCGGTCATCCTGTCCGGCAGCCAGTTCCACTTCCAGTACTGGTTCCGCGAGACCATGGGCGCGGGAGATCTGGACGGGGACGGAATGGTCGAGCCCTTCAGCACCACGAGCAGCGTCAGCATCTTGTTCCAGTAGAGCTCCCGCGGACAAGCAAGCCGGCGGGGCGCCCTCGCGTGCGCGAGGACGCCCCGCCGAGCGAGGAGGGAAGGCGAGGGGCCAGAGCTCAAACAGGATGGGTGGACCGGCAGCTCCAAAGGCCGCGGGTTACGTTGCGACAGGAAACTGAAACCCTAGTCGCGGCGCAGAGCCGCATTGGAGGCCGGTCCGATGACCAGCATAAGGCAATACATAGGCCTGGACGTGCACAAGGCGACGATCGCGATCGCCGTTGCGCCGGGAGGGCCTCCACTGGAGGTGCACAGCCGGGGGACGATTCCTCACGATGCGACGCGGCTCTTGAACCGGATCACGGCGCTGGGGCGGCCGGAGGACCTCTTCGTCGCTTACGAGGCCGGGCCCACGGGCTACGGCCTGCAGCGAAAACTGACGGAGAAGGGAATCTCGTGCATCGTCGTTGCTCCGTCGAAGACTCCTCGACGTCCCGGCGATCGAGTCAAGACCGACATGCGTGACGCGATGATGCTGGCTCGCTACCTGCGCTCCGGCGAGCTGGTCGCAGTCGCGCCGCCTGATGAAGAGCTCGAGGCACTCCGAGACGCCGTCCGAACTCGCGAGGACTCGGTGCGCGCCCTACGAACGGCGAGGCAGCAGCTGTCCGGCTTCCTCCTGCGGCACGATCGGCACTGGACCGAGAAGACGACGTGGGGAGTCAAGCATCTGGAGTGGATACGAGGCCAGCGCTTCGAGTCCGAGGTGCAGCGACGAGTGCTGGAGGACTACTACCACGAAGTCGTGTGCCGCAGCGCTCGGGTCAGTCAGTGGGACGAGGACGTCGCCCGCTTCGCCGAGGAGTGTTCGATCGGAGCCGCGAACTACCGTGCATTCCAATCCCTGAGGGGCGTGAGCACAGTCGTCTCCGCCACCCTCAGTGCGGAGATCGGTGACTTTCGCCGCTTCCCGACCGCCTCTCGATTCATGGGCTACCTCGGCTTGGCGCCCTCGGAGCGCTCGAGCGGCCCGAAGGTGTCGCGCGGCTCCATCACCAAGGCGGGAAACACCCACGTGAGGCACAAGCTGATCCAAGCTGCGTGGCACTACCGGCATCGCCCGGCTCTGACCAAGACCCTCAAGGTGCGGCAAGAAGGACTGACGAAGGGCGTGCGCGACATCGCTTGGCGTGCACAGCATCGTCTCAACCGAAAGTACCGGCTCATGACTGCTCGTGGAAAGACACCGCAGGTCGCCATCGTGGCCGTTGCACGAGAGCTCTCTGGATTCATCTGGTCCATCGGCCAGGAGGTCGCGCGCGAGGGCCAGTAACCCCGAACCATCGAATGGACCTTCAGCGGATTCGTGTGAGTAGCCGGCGCTCCGCCTCAGGCTCTGGCGCTATCGGGGACGTCCCCTGCGCCCCGTCGCCGTCAGCATCGACCCGACAGCGCGTTGGGTGCAGGCCGATGCTGACGGCGACGGGGCTACGGGGACTTGCGCGTCCTCTGTCGGATTTCTCGACACCTCGCCACCCAACCACGCACCCAGACGAAACGCCGACACCATCCAAGCACTTCGAACGAGATCAAGGAGGACGGTCGCCAACCCGGGGACACGCCGGGGGGGAACTCTCGATGAAACGCCCTTGAGCAGGCTTCTGGCAACGGAAGACCCACGCTCGCTCTCAAACTGAGCCAGCCCCCCACATCGGACGCCTGAACTGCGGTAACCAACCCGCGAATATCAAACTGACATCGCCGCGAAGCGATCCGGCAGGCGGCCGTCCTCTCCTCTCCATTCGAAAAGAACACCGGCTCGAGCATCCCTGCATCGAGCCGGTCGAGAACCACAGGGCCGCAATCGCGACCGTGGAGCCACTACTGATGAACCTGAGCTACGAAACCCAACTCGGAGCTGTTGACAGGTCCACCCATATCAGGGCTGGAAGCTCGCCGTCAGGCCGTCCGTCAGGTTGAAGCCGGCGCCCATGGCGTCGACATCTCGGTACCAGAGCTGGAAGTTCCAGGTCGACCCCGGGGTGATGGCCCGCGGTCCCATGCCGACGGGGGGCGTGGTGAAGTCGAGGGCGCGCTCGGCGTGGCCCCCCGGACTGGAAGCCACCGGCGGGAACAGGCGCTGCACGTCGCCGCCGACACAGCGGAAGCCGTCGCCGAAGGGCAGCTGCACCTGGCTCGTGCCGTAGAAGAACAGCCCCGGCACGCTGCTGGGCAGGTCGTCGGACTCCAGGGTGAACGAGTTGGCCGAGACGCTGGTCGAACCACTGGCGGAGAAGACCCCACCCGCACCCACCGAGTTCGCTGCGCCGATGCAGTAGTTCGTGGTGGCCGGCCCGAAGGAGACCACGTCGATCCCGTCCATCGTTCCCGGCTGGGCGCAGAGTGCGACGCCACGCGAGACGGAGTAGACCATGTCGGAGGGCGAGCCGGAGAGGGGCACACTCTCGATCAGGGACGAGGCGGCGCCCGCCGCATCGATGCGCACCAGGTCGCCGTCGGTCAGGGTCACGAAGAGGTCGCTGCCCACCAGGCGCGAGGAGCGCGGGCGGCTGGCCAGCGGCACGCTGGCCACGATCGAGAGGGTGTTCGTGTCCACCACGCGGATGCGCGGGTTCGAGAAGTCGAAGCTGCCCACGTAGGCGAAGGCGCCCGCCGCGTCCAGGTCGACCTGCAGCGGGAACTCGATGTTGCCGACGCTGCCGGCCACCGACGACGCCGCGCCGTTGACGTCGATCGCGTACAGGTCATCGGAGAACGAGTGGGTCACGTACACACGGCTGCCGTCGGGCGAGAAGCGGGCGCGGATCGGGAAGTCGCCGACCGGAACCCGGACGATCTCGCTACGCGTCTGCGTGTCGACCAGCAGCAGCTGGTCGTCGAAGCTGATACACACGGCCAGGATCGAGCCGTCGGGGGACAGGGCGATGCCGCTGAAGACGCTGTAGCTGTACCCGATCGAGCCCATCTGACCGGTGATCAGGGAGCCCTGGATCGAGCTCGCCGCGCCGTTCAAGGACAGGAACCAGAGTCGGTCCGTGCCGGCCAGCGAGGTGACGTAGGCCTGGCTGCCATCGGGCGAGATCAGCACCTCGGCCGGAACCTCGGGCACCGCGAGCTGCGCCAGCAGCGTGCCGCCCTGGGGGTCGAGCACGCTGGCCGTGTTGCTGCCCGCGTTGGCCACCACCCCCACGCTGCCGTCGGCGCTGAGGGCCGCTCCCAGGGAGCGCAGCCCCGTGGGCATGTAGGCGCCCAGGCTGCCCGCCGAGACGTCGTAGACCACCGCGTTGCTCGAGGTGTTGTGCACCACCAGAGCCGTCTCGCCGTCCTCCGAGAGGGCCAGGCTGCGCGGGGAATCGCCCTCTTCGATCTCGCCGGACAGATCGGCACCCAGGAAGGCCGAGCTCGGCCCGTCCGTGCGGTACAGGTGCACGTCCTCGCGGAAGCGGTTGTTGAGGGCCGCCATGCGGTGCGCCACGGGGCTCGCCGCCGCGTCCGCCGCGGCCGCGAAGCTCAGGGTCGCGACGGTCGACTGGGTGGCGGTGTCGATCACCCGCGAGTTGAAGTTCGAGACGAAGGCGTAGGCCCCATCGAAGGAGAGCTCGATGTCCCCCACCGAGCCCGTCGAGACCGTCGAGGTGACCGCGCCGGTGGTCAGGTTCACGAACTGCACCTCGTTGAGCACGCCGA
>JAJFFA010000449.1 GCA_021776885.1 Planctomycetota bacterium | reverse complement strand
TGTCGCGGTAGGCATCGTTCCATTCCGACCAGGGCGCAGGAAAGCCGCCCAGGTGGTAGCCCGCGGGGCCGACGTCCCAGGGCTCGGCGATCAGCTTCTTGCCGGCGAGCAGCGGGTCGCTGCGCAGGGCTTCGAAGAAGGCCGCCTGGGCCTCGAAGTCGTCGGAGCCGCGTGCCAGGACGGGCGCCAGGTCGAAGCGGAAGCCGTCGACGTGCATCTCCCGTGCCCAGTAGCGCAGGCTGTCGAGCACCAGGGCGAGGGCCCGCGGCTCGCGCACGTCCAGGGTGTTCCCGCAGCCCGTGAAGTCGGTGTAGTAGCGCGGGTCGTCGTGCAGCCGGTAGTACGCGGCGTTGTCGACCCCGCGCAAGGACAGGGTCGGCCCCAGCTCGCCGCCTTCGCAGGTGTGGTTGTAGACCACGTCCAGCCAGACCTCGATCCCGGCGCGGTGCAGCCGGCGCACCATCGTCTTGAACTCGTTCACCGGGTCCAGGATGGCGTAACGCCGCGCGGCGGCGAAGTAGCCCAGGGTGTCGTAGCCCCAGTAGTTGCGCAGGCCCTGGTCGGCCAGGGGGCGCGAGTCGATGAAGTGCTGCACGGGCAGGAGCTCGAGCGCGCTGACCCCGAGGGACACGAGGTGCTCGATGAAGGCGTCGCTGCAGAGGCCCAGGTACGTCCCGCGCAGCTCGGGCTCGACGCCCGGGTGCAGCGCGGTGGCGCCGCGCACGTGACACTCGTACACCAGGGTCTTCGCCAGGGGCGTGTTCGGCTGCCAGTCTCCGTCCCAATCGAAGGCGTCGTCCACCACCGTGCAGCGCGGGGCGACGGGGGCGCTGTCGCGCGGGTCGCAGGTCAGGTCGGTGTCGTCCTGGTGCAGGGTGTACCCGAAGAGACGGTCATCCCAGCCGAGCTCGTCGATGGCCTTGGCGTAGGGGTCGACCAGCAGCTTGGCCGGGTTGAAGCGCTGGCCCTGGGCTGGATCGTAGGGGCCCTCGACGCGGTAGCCGTAGCGTGTTCCCGGCCGTGCGTCGGGCAGGTAGATCGACCACACGTCGCCGCTGCCGCGGGCCAAGGAGACGCGCGTCTCGTGCGGGTCCCCTTCGCCCTCGAACAGGCACAGCTCCACGGCCTCGGCGGCGCGCGAGAAGAGCGCGAAGTTCACGCCCTCTCCGTCCCAGTGCGCCCCGAGCGGGGAGAGCTTGCCGGGGGCGCTGCGTGTCATGCGTCTTCCCTGCGCAGCAGCAGCGCACAGGAGGTGTCGAACGGCAGGTCGAGGGAGCCGGCGCCTGGTGTGATGCGCGCCAGGGGCGCGCGCCGTCCGCCGCCGAAGCGCGGCTCCTCGCTGCACAGGAGCTCGACCCAGGCGGCGCCCTCAGCGGGCAGCTCGACCCGCGCCCCGCCCAGCTCCAGTTGCAACACGAGCAGCAGGGGGGCGCCCGCGGCCGGCGTCAGCCGCAGGGCCAGGGCCGCGCCGTCGGGAGTGCAGGACACGCTGCGCTGCGCGGCGCCAGGGGTGAGGGCGGGCTCGTCGCGGCGCAGCTCGAGCAGGGCCCTGGTCAGGGCCAGGCGTGCCTGACCGGCGGGCGAGCGGGCGGCGGCCGGGTCGAGCTTCGAGGCCAGGAAGGTGGCCTGCGCGCAGGGATCCACGGGGGCCTCGGGCCAGTCGAAGGAGGCGAACTCGGCCTTGCGTCCGCGCCGCACGCTGCGCGACAGGGCCGGGTCGCCGTGGTCGACGAAGTAGAGGAAGGGGCGCGACTCGCCGTACTCCTGGCCCATGAAGAGCATGGGCACGAAGGGCGCGAGCAGGGTGGCGCACAGGGCCAGGCGGTCGGCGGCGGGGCTCACCAGGCCCGCCAGGCGCTCCCCGCCGGGGCGGTTGCCGGTCTGGTCGTGGTTCTGGCTGAAGACGATGAAGCGGCTGCCCGGGAGGTCGCCGACCGGGGCCCCGTGGCGTCGGCGGCGGAACTTCGAGTACGCGCCGTCGAGCACGTGCCCCTGGGCCAGGGCCTTGGCCAGGTCCTGCGTGCTGCCGAAGTCGACGTAGTAGCCGTTGCGCTCAGCGGTCAAGCGCGCGTGCAGCGCGTGGTGCAGGTCGTCGCTCCACTGGGCGGCGAGGCCGTAGCCGCCCGCCTGCGGTTCGCGCACCACCCGCGGATCGTTCTGGTCGCTCTCACCGATCAAGTGGAACGTGCGCCCGCGCTCGGCGGCCAGGGCCGAGCACTCGCGCTGCATCTCCGCCAGGAGGTGCTCGGGCGAGTGGTCGAAGATCATGTGCACCGCGTCGAGGCGCAGCCCGTCGACGTGGTACTCGTCGAGCCAGTAGAGGGCGTTGTCGAGGTAGTAGCGCCGCACGTTCTCGCTGTCCGGTCCGTCGAAGTTGAAGGGCGGCCCCCAGGGCGTCGAGTAGCGCTTGGCGAAGTACGGCCCGAAGTCGGCCAGGTAGTTGCCCTCCGGGCCGACGTGGTTCGGCACGACGTCCAGGAATACGGCCAGGCCCAGGGCGTGGGCGCGGTCGATCAGCTGCTTGAGCCCCGTCGGGCCGCCATACGTCGACTGCACCGCATAGGGCGAGACGCCGTCGTAGCCCCAGTTGCGAGCCCCCGGGAACTGGGCCACC
>JAJFFA010000448.1 GCA_021776885.1 Planctomycetota bacterium | reverse complement strand
CGGCGGGCAGACCTTCCGCCTCAACCCGCCCCAGAACACGAGCGCGATGGGCAGCGCCAGCCGCCTGCTGAACTTCACCTCGGGTCCCGCCTCCAGCGGCCCCGGGGCGGTCACGGCCGGCTCCACCTGGAAGTTCCAGTTCTGGTACCGCGACGGCGCGGCCATGGGCACGGGCTTCAACCTGTCGGACGGCCTGAGCGCCACCTTCTCCAACTGACCTCGGTGACGATCCGTCGCCGCTCCTCGGGCGGTGAACGGTGACCCCCCTGCGCCCGGCCCCTCTCGGGGGGTCGGGCGTCTTGCGTTGTGGCGACCGACGCAGCCCGGGTGCGCTTCTGCGAGTGAGCGACGCGCCTCACTCCACGCGCCACTCCTTCAGCTTCTGGTAGACCTTGGCGCGCGAGATGCCGAGCAGCTCGGCGGCGCGGCGCTTGTCCCCGCCCGTGCGCTCGAGGGTCGCTTCGATGGCGCGGCGCTCGATCTCCGCCATGGTGCCCACCACGCGCAGGGAGGGGTCCGGGCCGGAGGCGCGCGGGTCGCGCACCAAGTCCGGGTCGATCAGGTCAGCGTCCGACAGGACACACAGCCGCGAGACCTCGTTGGACAGCTCGCGCACGTTGCCCGGCCACTCGCGCTCGCACAGCCGGCGCAGGACGGAGGCCGAACAGGAGCGCTGGATGCCCGTCTTGCGCTGCTCCAGGCGCAGGAAGTGCTCGACCAGGAGCGGGATGTCCGTGGCCCGCGCGTCGAGGTCGGGCAGGTCCACGCGCAGGGTGTCGAGGCGGTAGAAGAGGTCCTCGCGGAAGCGGCCCTGCTGCACCTCCTGGGCCAGGTCGCGGTTGGTCGCGGCCACCAGGCGGAAGGCGACGGAACGCGTCTCCTCATCCCCGATGCGGCGCACCTCACGGGTCTCGAGCACGCGCCGGAGCTTGGCCTGCAGGTCGAGGGGCAGCTCACCGAGCGCGTCGAGGAAGAGGGTGCCGCCGTGGGCGCGCTCGAAGAGGCCCTCGCGGTCGCGCTCCGCTCCCGTGAAGGCGCCGCGCTTGTGTCCGAAGAGTTCCGCCTCGATCAGCGCCTCCGGCAGGGCCGCGCAGTTCTCGGTGATCCAGGGCCCCGCGCTGCGCAGGCTCAGGCTGTGCAGCGCCCGCGCGGCCAGCTCCTTGCCCGTGCCGCTGGCCCCCGTCACCAGCACCGTCAGCTCGCTCGGCGCGACCTTGTGCAACAGCGCGTGGACGCGCTGGATGACGGGCGAGTCCCCCACCAGGCCCTCGACCGGAGCGCGCACCCCGGCCGCCTGGAGCGCGCGCCGCGCCGCCTCGAGGTCGGAGTCCTTGACCGCGACCTCGCGCCCCAGCTCCTCGTTCAGGGCGCGGATCTCCTCCATGCGCGACACCTGGCGGATGGCCAGGGCGGCCTGCCCCGCGAGCAGGTCGAGCAGGCGCTCGGCACGCTGGTCGAAGGCGCCGTCGCGCACGCGGTTGTCGAGGTAGACCACGCCGCGCCGCCCCGGGGCGATCTCGAAGGCGCGGCACAGGATCGAGCGCAGGTCGAGGGCGGCCACGGAAGGAGCGTCGGCCAGCTCGGGGTCCTGGGCCGCGTTCGACAGGCGCAGGCAGCCGTCCTGCTCGAGGGCGCGGCGCAGGATCGAGGTCGAGACCTCGACCTCCGGCTCGGGGATGTCCCCGCGCACGCTGTCCAGGGCCAGGTCGAGGGAGATCTCGCCGTCCTGCTCGAGGGCCAGGAAGCCGCGCTGGGCTCCCGTGACCTCGATCGCCGCCTCGACGATCGCGCCCAGGAGCGTGGCCAGGTCCTCCTGCTCGACCAGTCGCCGGTTGATGTCGAACAAGCGCAGGGCATCCATGTCGAGGTCTTCCAGTTCGTCTTCGGGTTCTTGCAGCTCGTCCGGAGCGGGGTCGTCGAGGCCCAGGAGCGCGGCGAGGGCGGCGGCCCGCTCGTCGGCCGCCATGCCCGTGAAGCAGGCCTCGAGGGTCGCGCGCGCCCCGCGCCGCGCGCGCTCGCGCTCCGTGGTCAGCGCCGCCGGGGCGCGGGCCAGGAGCGCCAGGTAGAGCCGTGCGGCGAGGGCGTCGCGGCCATGCTCGAGCAGTTCGTCGGCCAGGCGCAGGGCCAGGCCGAAGGGCAGGTCCGCCGCCGCGAGGCGCAGCACACGCAGCACGCGCAGCTCCTCCTCGACCGGCACCGACCCGGGGTTCAGCGCGTCGAGGGACGCGCCCTCGAACAGGGCCTGCAGCAAGCTCGCCTCCTCCTCCACCGCAGCCCGCGACAGGGCCAGCGCCCGGGCGCGGGCCGCACGCGCCAGCTCGAGGGCACGCGGCGTATCCCCCGCCAGGGACGCGTGTCGAGCCAGGACCACCAGCACGCGCGGGTCGCCCTCGGCGCTGTCCTCCTCCAGGGGCAGGGTCGCCTGCCCACGTCGCCGGGCGACGAAGCCCTGCAGCGCCTCGAGCAGCCGCGCCTCGGCGTCGCGCCCGAACTCACGCATCGACGCGGCAGCCAGGCGCAGCTCGGCCTCGGCCTCACGCAGGTGCCCGCGGGCGCTGAGCACCAGGGCCAGTCCACCCCGCGCCGCCGCGGCGCCGCCCCCGTCCCCCGAGCGCTCGCGCGCCTCCAGCGAGCGCCGGAAGAGTTCCTGCGCCTGAATCAAGTGCCCGCAGTCGCGCTCGATCCCGGCCAGGAGCGCCCAGACCTGGACGCACCCCGCGTGGTGGCCGCAGCCCTCGTAGAGCTCGAGGGCGCGCTGCGCGTGCTCGCTGGCCTCGGCCAGCCGTCCGGCCCGCAGGCAGGCGAAGGCCAGGTTGGTGCGCGCGCTGCCCTCGTTCGCCGGATCGCCCAGGGCACGCGTCTCCTCGAGCGCCGCCTCGAGCGCCGCCATCCCCGCCTGGGTCTCCCCGGCCAGGAACGTCGCCAGCCCCGCGACCATCGCCAGGTTGATGCGCGCGCGGGTCGCGAGGGCCGGCGCCCCGGCAGCCAGCTCGCGCAGGGCGGCGTAGTCGCCCCGATCGAAGAGCACGAGGCCGCGGGCCAGGGCCGCCTCGCCGGCCTCCTCCACACCTTGGGGCAGCTCGCTCCAGAGTTCGAGGGCGCGCTCCGGCTCGTGGCGCTTCAGGGCCACGTGCCCGCGCACGAGCAGCGCCGCCGAGCGCGTCTCGGGCGCCGCGTCGAGCTCGTCCGCCCAGGCCAGGGCCCGCTCGTGCTCGCCGAGGGCCAGCTCGACCCGCGCCGACTCGACCAGCAGCGCTGGCGAAGGCGGCCGGCCCTGGGCGCTCGCGCCCTCGCGCACGCGCCGCAGGAGCTCCGCACTGAGTTCCTCGAAGCCGCCTTCGCGCAGCTCCGCGGCCTGGCGCTCGGCCAAGGGCTCGCCCGTCGCAGGATCGGCCAGGGCCTGTTGCAGGGCGATGCGCCAGGAGGGCGCGCCGGAGGCTTCGAGCACCTGCGCTGCGCGCGCGTGCAGCTCCGGGGCGACCTCGAGCGCTCCGATGTCCCGCGCCACGAGCCGCGCTCCGGCCTCCTCGAGGGTCACGGCACCCGCCTCGAGGGCTGCCTCGAGGGCCTCGACGAAAGACGCGCCCGAGAGCTGAGCCAGGGCCCGCGCCTCGCGCGGGGTCGCCGCGCCGCCCAGGGCCGCCAGGGCAGCCAGCAGCCCGCGCGCGTCTGCGCCCAGGTCGCGAAGCGCGTCCTCGCCCACGCGGTCCACCCGCGGACGCGGCGTCGCGCCGGCCGCGAGGCGCGGCGCTCCCACGCCATGCACCAGGTCGCCCTCGCGCGCGCAGGCGTCGAGGGCCTGCTGCACGCGCGCCAGCGCTCCGCCCGAGGCCGCGGCAAGCTGTGCCGCGAAGTCGGCCAGGCGCGCG